>CAJWGN010000003.1 GCA_913031035.1 uncultured Gammaproteobacteria bacterium | reverse complement strand
TTCTAAATCTTGCTGAAGGAGATTCTGATCATTGGCCAGTCTGCCGCGATCAAAAAACGTGTATCGACGAATCTCAGAATTACGCTCTTTCTCGTTTTGCACGTAGCCTGCTTGCGCGGTGATCACTGAATTAGCTGGACCATAGAACACCATCGTTGCATCGAGACCAAAGTCAGACGCATTGTCTTCCAGAGCCATAAAACGTCTAACGTTGCCATCAGCCCGCGTAGAAAAAGTATAGTCACCATTTAACAGGTCATAGCGATAGCGACGGTTGTCAGGAACATCACGGGTCGCGGTCACATCAGAGTAACGCCAGTTGAGCACCAACTCGTTAATACTAGGGAAGTAGTGATCTCCCTGAAGTTGGTTAGACATTAGCTGTCGTTCGATATATTGAATTTCATTTATTCGAACAATATTCTCAGCCGCCAAGTCACCCGTTAACTCATTGACTCGGTCGTCGGTTTTGCGAAGTGTCGTTGAAGTAAAGCGCACGTTATGGTTTTCATTGATATCCAAACCAGCGGTCACGATCGCACTAACATCGATGCTATGTTCGGTGCCCACAAAATCTAGGTCGTCTTCAATTTCTAATCCGCCTTCGGCGGTGCTGCTGTTCTTATAAGAGTTTCGCTCGATAAGCTCGGTATCCCAAGAGTTCGAGTAATTAACAGCAGCTAAGTAATTAATTTTGGCGCCGTTGTCGCCTAATTCATGAAAGTTACCCAGCGATGTTTGCACGTTATAGTTGGCAGGTAAGCTATCGAATTCTGGATTGTATTCATTGCGCAGACTGCGACCTATCGTCTGCAGTTCGTCTTGGGTGTAACCCTTGCCTAAGAACCGGCTAAAGGGCCGCAGCTCTTGTCCACCGGCAGTGGCTTCCTGAAGTGGCCCTGGGATATCACGGTAACCATCATCAGAACCAGCCCAGTCCTTACCACCGCCTGGCATAGTGAAACCATTTGCGAAATTTACTTGGTCTTCTAAGCCCACTGAAGAAGATACGTTCCAGAAAAATTCGTCAGTTGATTTTTTGGTTCGCAACTGTAAAACACCACCGCCAAATTCACTAGGGAATTGAGCAGAGTAGGTTTTTTGAACCAAAACACTGTCCAAAATAGACGTCGGAAAAAGATCTAGCGGAACAACTCGGTTAACCGGCTCAGGACTCGGAAGAATCGCACCGTTTAGCAAAGTGGTCGAGTAGCGCTCACCTAATCCGCGTATAAAAACGAATTTACCACCTACCGTACTAAGCCCCGCTACTCGCTTAAGGCCTTCGGCAATATTAGCGTCACCGGATTTAGTGAACTGTTCTGAGCCAATCACGTTAGCAACAGCGGAGGTACCCCGCTTTTCATCTGGAACGAACTGCCCAATAACGGCAATTTCTTCTATCTGAGGTTGACCTATTGACTGTGCAATGGCGACATTGCTTACCACTGCCGCGATACTAATAGTCAGTAGTTTTCGAGTTAGTCCAGCTGACATAACGATGAAGCTCCAAATCTTGTATTCTGTAATTGCGCAAAGTGTATTACTACTTCGTGACAGTTGTATTACTAGAATAAGACAGAAATATTACAATAAAAGGGGCGAATCAACCATACAGCCGGCAGCCCCTAAGTATGGGCCTTGCAGGCAGCCTGGGCAAAAAAAAAGGCGCCTGAAGACGCCCTTTTTAGTTAAAAAAATTCCACCTATCTACTGAACGAAGCTCTTAAATGTCCAGCCAGCCGACCAATCAGAAGTGCTGTCCTTAATAGCGCCGATATAGTCGACCTGATCGAAGAAGGGGTCACTTAACGCGCTATCAACCGTCACCGCGTTAATGACATTGCCATTGGTCAGACCTAACGTCCCACCTAGGTCAGTGCCAGCACCGCTACCTATTTGCGCGGCATACCAAGCATCGACAGAGAAAATATCACCGCTGCTGGCACTAAAAGCACAGCCGACTGACACTCGGGTATTTCGCATTACCAAGTTGCCGTTTAGACCAGCTACTGAGCCACCGGCATTATTAAACGTTGCGTCTTGGTCAATATCCACGCAGTAACTTGAGAAGTTTGAAATCACTGAGTTTGTGATTGTCGCGGAAGTACCCTCGCGCAAGCGCACGCCTTGACCGTCGTCGTTAAAGCCGCCTGCACAGGTCAGGTTAGCGATTGTAGGATTTGAACGAGGTGTAGCATCGTTATTATCCCCATTGTTATCAGCCTCAATGCAATGATCAGAGCTTGAACCCATACGAACCGCTGCATACTGAATTTTGCCAGTCCAGCCTTGAGTCCAGTCGATTGAGTCGTCTTCATTGCCCGTCAAGAAAAGGTGCTTGGCATTAACACTGCCACCAAAGAACTCAACACCGTCATCTGAATTGTTATGAACCTGAACATAGTCAACATTAGTGCCGCTGCCCACGCCCTGAAAAGCAATCCCGTTTAACTCATCGGATTCAGTGAAAACTCTGCCAGCGTATTTAACCTGTACATAGGTTATCGATCCGCT
Organism: uncultured Gammaproteobacteria bacterium; assembly: GCA_913031035.1. Taxonomy (GTDB): domain Bacteria; phylum Pseudomonadota; class Gammaproteobacteria; order Pseudomonadales; family Pseudohongiellaceae; genus UBA9145. The sequence goes on along the minus strand of CAJWGN010000003.1, from coordinate 63,961 downwards.
GCTGTCTGTATCGTTAGTACCGCCGTACAGGCCACTTGCGCCCTCGCCATCGGCAACACCGCCTGCTTCGTTAATAGTCGCACTGCCGTTAATAACCAATCCGCCCCACTGACCACGAGTGTCAACGGTCGCATCTTCATCTCCCTCATAGGAGAAAATGACTGGCTTGGCAGCGCTGCCATTTGCCTGAATTTGACCGTTACGATCAATCACTAGCAAGTGAACGCCGCCGGTATTAAAAATGAAAGTTCCAGCATCAATTGTTAGCTGAGTCTTCTCCCCGGCGACTGTGTTCTCACCTATAATCACCTGACCTTTAATAAGGTAAGTGTTGTTGGCCGTTAAATGCGTATCGCTAGTAATTCTGCCTGACAGGACGCAAGTGGGCTTATTCTTAAAGCTCAAGCCACTGTCGGTTGTATTGGCCGGACAACCTGGGGTGACTGCCGGTGAAATTGCCAATGCCGCTGGAGTGCTAGAATAGGTAAGTGTTGCAAGGTCACCGCCGGTGTAATAACCAACAAATGCTTTGATAGTCAGGCCAGCAAGGTTTGTGTCAATACCGACTAAGCCATTAATTACTGTTACTTTTTCGGATACTGATAGCATTTTGCTTGCGAATGGCTGAACGTTAGCTGCATCAGCAAGGGGAACCCAAATACCCCCGGACAGAAGGTTGAATAAACCCAATCCAGGGACTTCGGCTACAACGACCAAATCACCCATTTTGCCAACATCGGTAGCAGCAGGCTTGATGGTTGCAACTAAATCGGCCGCCTCAGTGGCAGGAACCGCTGACAGAAAGCTCGCGCCGCCGTTAATCGTAGCGCCACCAGTAAACACCGCGTCTGCGCTAGCGCCAGCCGTTGATAAAATAGGCTGGTCAGCAGCCTGTACTGACATAGCAGTGATTACTATTGCTACGGCTGTTGCGATTGAGCTAAGTTTTGAGCGCTTAAAATTCATGTTGACTCCTATTAAGTCTTTTCGTGATTTCAATTATTCAGCGTTAGGGTTTTTCGGACTGCTTGCTGCTTTGTATTAAGCTGCGATAATAATAGGCTGGGCATATTTCATTTGTGCTACGTTTACTTTGCATTTTTGTGACACTTACACCCGTGAGCATCTTTAATGCGATCGATATGGAGAGAGAATAAAGTTCCCACAGTCAATCAGTTGTAATTTTTCTTGAGTATTATTACCCACACTATGCGAAATCATGAAACAACAGCGCCGCTAAAAGTTGAAGCGCAACACTTAGGTTTCTTTGAGACACCACTGGCTTACACGCGCTTAAAAGACGCAGAGCACTTATTGGAAGACCTGGACGCAGCCGTAATCCAGAACATGGCGATCTCAAGCGGCCTGAATCGATCCAATATTGGTGGCTGGCACTCTGACACCAACATGTTGACCTGGGGAGGCTCAGCGGCGGTTAAGCTCGCAGATACAGCGATTAGAATATGTAAACGGCTGAGCCATTTTCAAGAATCGACCGTGGATAGCTATGATTGGTCGGTGCGAATGTGGGCTAATGTGACGTCAAATGGCGGGCTTAATCAAGCTCATGCCCATCCAGGAAACCTTTGGGCGGGCGTACTCTATCTAGATTTAGGGGAGAAACCAGACCGCACAGAAGATGTTGGTGGCGCTTTTTTTATTGAAGACCCACGTTTCCCGATGGCAGCCATGCACAACCCAGCAGCAAGGCTGATCGGCTCAAATGGTCAGCCCCAGCAATATGAGGTTGAATTAAATTTAGAGCGAGGTAACTTACTGATTTTTCCGGCATGGCTAAGGCACGGAGTACGCCAGTACACCGGCCAGGGAAAAAGAATTTCCATCGCTATGAATATTGATGCGGTTAAAAAAACGAAATAGGACTGGCCAGATCCACAACCAGCTGATCTGAAAAAGGTATGTGAAATAATAGAACTAAGGGAGCTAAGGAGTACACAGAGATCAGAAAACAGGCTGGACAAGAGAGTCGCAAACCAAACAAGGCCAAGAAAACACCCGAGCAAAAAAACGGACCCAAATATGAGTCCGCTTTTAGAATTGCAATCTACCCGGCAGCTAACCTAGGCGCGCGCAGCCAGGGCTTTGCGAAATTTGTATCCGATGAAAGGGTTCATAAGCTTGGCGAAGCCTTTAGTAAAAGTCAGCGGGTTATCCAACACCGCAAAGCACAAACAACCCTCTTCACTGGCAGGTTTATGCAAATTGTCCTTGGTGCGAACCATAAAGTCCGATGCTTTGTAGTGCCCCAACTCATCGCTGAAGCTACCATCTAAAACCAATGTGACTTCACTACCCTGATGCCTGTGCACCGGCACTTTGCTGCCTGGGGTCATATAAATGAATTCGCATTGAGTCTTGTTGTCTAAAATAACCGATGCCTGCTTAATGCCCCCGGCCAGTCTTTTCCACACCAGACCTTGAGACGCAGCTTTGGCTAGCACCCGAGGAAGAGTGACGCTGTGGTGCAACATGTGTATCTCATTGACAGGGGGACGTTCCTGTTTGCCGGCAGACTCCTGCTCGGAGTTTTGCGCTTGCCCAACAATTGTCGAGATCATGTCAGAGAAGTCCGGCGTTACCTGGTCGTCAGCGACCTTCGCCCAAGACTTTGCTGCCTCAGACTCCAGCTCACTCGATTTTTCTTGGCATGCTTCGCAAAGCTCAAGGTGAGCTGAGAGCGCAACGCTCATGCCGGTGGCAAGTTTGCCTTGAGTGAAATCATTCAACAGCTCAATAGACGGGTGAAAATTAGCAGTGTTAGTCATGGTGTAGGTCCGATCAATTGTCTTAATTTGCCCACTCCGAGCCGAAGCCTAGACTTGAGCGTACCGAGGGGTATCTGAAGAGCCTTAGCAGCTTCTTCGTGAGTTCTATCTAATACAAATATTTGCCTGACCACTGCCTGTTGAGCTTCTGGCAGGTCTGAATAAAATCGTTCGATTTGCGCTATCTCAACTTCGAGAGAGCCTCTCTCTTCATTAACAAAGACTGCGTCGCCGTCGCCTTCGGTCGGCCAAATATCATCAGCGCTGATGGTGTTGGGCTGACGCTTTTGTTTACGCAGCATGTCAAAACAGCGATTACGCGTTAACGTAAATATCCAACTCTGAGCCGTACCCCGATCTAAGTCATACAACGGTGCTTTTTGCCATACTGTCAACATCGCTTCTTGTACTAAGTCATGTGCGACCTGCTCATTGCGGGTCAGTTTCATACCCATCGCGAATATTTTTTTGGAGAATCTGACGAAAAGTTGGTTGAAAGCATTCGTATCCTGCGTGTTCCCTACCGCAATAAGAAGGGACTCGTCGCTGTTCGGATCGTTCTTTGCTAACGGTTTAATCTGATTCACGGGCGTATTTGTTCTATTTTTAACGGCAATAGAGCCAATGGTAAAATTATCAACACTTGGGGTAAGAGCATACATGACCTAACTAACGTGATAACTGCTGGCTCGGATCACAAGAATATGTGCTTTATTTATAAGTGATCCAAACATTAGCAGAAGCCGTTAATTTAAGACACCCTTGAATGAGTACGGCTTTTCATCTATGCATCCCAGCCTAACAACAACGCCTGCAACCGAATTAGCCAATGCCAATCAACTGTCGCAGAGCTTGGCAAGTGCTTATCAATCGCTCGGTGAGGGGGACTCCAGTAAAGTCGCAGCGTTGTACGCGGAAGACATTTACTTTGAGGATCCAATGCAGGGTATTCAAGGCAAAACCGCTCTAATGAGTCATATTGACGGTACGTTTTCGAATATAAATAATTTTAGGTTCAAATCACACAAAACGCTGGCCGGCGACACAGATGTGTTTATCAGTTGGACACAGATTTTCACCCATAAAAAATTGGCCGGTGGAAAAACAATCCGCGTAGAAGGTTCAACCTACCTTAAAACCCGCAACGGAAAAATCTATTATCAGCGGGATTACTTTGATTTAGGCGCCGTGGTGTATGAAAACCTGCCTATCATCGGCGCCGTGATAAAGCATTTGAGAACTCGGCTAAATTAAATTTTCGAAAGTTCAGTATCCTAAGCAACAAACACTTTCAGACTCAGCATCGGAAACAACGACCTGATTCTCATCCCGGCTGAAATCCCCTAGACCTTGGATTGAATTTGGTGGAGATTAGTTCAAACCTCAAAGACCGAGCTTGGACTTCATTAGCCCTCCATCGGCTAACGCCAGACAACACACCAATGCCTAATCATTCAATGAGCAAGCGCAGTTGTTGGTTCGCTGTTTTTATTTCTTCGTTGTTAGCCCCCCTGTCGTGCCCGCGCTTGGTTATCGCTCTGTTATTTGCGGCCATTAAACACGCCCGCTTGTACGGGATTTACTAACAAGCCCGCAAGGAGGTTGTTCTTAATTCAGGTTTAGTTAGAATCGAGTTAAAATAATAAGTCTACTAAGGGTGATTTCATGGAATTAGCTCTACCTCACGTGGCCCGGCACTTAATCCGAGACTTAACCCCACGCTCGGCCCAGCTCTCAACTCTTAATGGAACCCGGGCGCTGGCAAAACTTTCGTCATTACTGCTGCTAATGCTTCTGCTAGCTAATCCAAGCAACCTTTTAGCTCAAACCGGCGCTATCGCAGGTGAGTGGCAAGCCTACGGCGGCGACATTGGCAGTACAAAATATACGCCCCTTGATCAAATCAACGCATCAAATATTGACCAACTGCAAATCGCTTGGCAACGGCCTGCTCTAGATTCCTTTTATACTGACCTGAATCCAAATCAAAGGTTCTCCAGTAACTACGTTGCCGCCGCAATTATAAATGACGGTATTGGCTATATTCCTAACGGCGTCGGCTTAGTGGAAGCTTTCAATCCCGGCTCTGGAGAAACCTTGTGGGTACAGCAACCTCCCGAAGGACTGGAGGGCTTACCAGGGGCTCCAACCCGCGGCGCTGCCTTTTGGAGCGACGGAGACAACTCTAGAATTTTTAGCCAGCGAGGCACCTATCTTTACGCATTAGATGCAAAAACCGGAGATGCCGATCTTAGATTTGGCAACCAAGGCAGAGTTGATCTCCAGCTAATGCCAGAGGAGTTTGAACGCTTTCGCTGGGGCGGTGTACCCATGGTTATTCGTGACGTGGTGATCATCGGCCAAGCGATGTCCGATAGCTTTGATAGTAAAGAAGCCTTTCGCGGTGACGTGCACGCCTTTGACGTGCGCACCGGAGAATTGCGCTGGACCTACAATACCATTCCCCAAGCAGGACAGTTTGGCACCGACACTTGGCAAGACAGGTCTTGGTCCTATACCGGCCACGCGCCGGTCTGGGCGCTGTTTAGCGCCGACGAAGAGCTAGGTCTTGTTTATATGCCAATATCTTCCTCCACCAATGACATGTACGGGGGACATCGAATTGGCGACAACTTATTCAGTCAAAGTATTGTCGCTGTCAACGCTGTAACTGGAGAGCGGGTCTGGCATTTCCAAACCGTCCATCATGGCCTGTGGGACTATGATCCTCCTGCTGCACCTATACTGATGGACATTAAAGTCGATGGTGAAGACATTAAGGCGCTGACCCAGATTACCAAGCAGGCTTTTGCCTATGTGCTCAACCGTGAAACCGGCGAGCCGGTTTGGGATATGGTTGAAACGCAGGTGCCTCAATCGACTGTTCCCGGCGAGGTGACTTCCCCTACCCAGCCATTTCCCAGCAAGCCCGCCCCATTCGATTTACAGGGAGCCCTTAAAGAGAACCTCATCGATTTTACCCCGGAGCTCCGAGCTGAGGCTTTAGAGATTTTTAGCAACTATGTTACCGGGCCACTATTTACCCCCCCATCTATACGCACTGACAATGGGACCCAAGGCACTATTCAGTTACCAGGTTCGCAGGGGGGAGCAGACGTCCAAGGAGCTGCCTTTGACCCGGAAACCGGCTATCTCTACATTCCTTCGATTACTTCAGCTTTTGTAGCAGACGTACTCCCTGGCGACCCAGAGGTTACAGACTTGGCCTTTGTCAAAGGCGCACGTCGATGGATAGGCGGCCCCCAGGGCCTACCTCTTTTTAAGCCACCCTATGGGCGCATCACCGCAATCAACATGAATACAGGTGAGCATAGCTGGATGGTTGCCAATGGTGTTGGCCCTGTCGATAATCCTGCCATCGCTCACTTGAATTTGGATAAACTTGGGGTACCTGGCCGACCATCTCCACTGCTAACTAAAACCTTGCTGTTCATAGGTGAAGGCCAAACTAATCTGAGGCCGGGAGGGCGAGTCCCTGTGGGAATGCCTATCGAAATTGCTACTAACAGCGGCGGCCCAATGTTCAGGGCTTACAACAAGTCAAACGGTGATATTGAATGGGAGGTCGAATTGGAGGCTGGAACAACCGGGGCACCAATTAGCTATATGTTCGAGGGTGAACAATATATCGTTGTTGCCATAGGGGATAGGCTACACACACCTGAACTAGTTGCATTTAAACTCCCTTAAACCTTAATTTCTGTCGATGGAAGAGGGCGCGGTGTCGGAGTGATAACTCCGACACCGCGCCCATTGAGCTCAACATTAATCTGGCTGCGCAACCTTCCTCAGATAAGGTTTGATCGTATCCCAGCCATCTGGAAACATGTCTTTTGCCTCTTCATTAGACACCGAGGGAACAATAATCACGTCTTCTCCATTTTTCCAGTTAACTGGGGTAGCCACTTTGTGTTTGGCCGTTAACTGCATCGAATCTAAAACTCGCAGAATTTCATCGAAATTTCTGCCCGTGGTCATTGGGTAAGTCATCATTAATTTGATGGCCTTGTCAGGGCCAATGATAAAAACTGAACGTACCGTGGCATTATTCGCCGCCGTTCTTTCTGAGCTAGTGCCAGGCTCATCGGCAGGAAGCATATTATAGAGTTTAGCCACGACTAGCTCGCTGTCACCAATCATAGGAAATTTTACCGCATGGCCTTGAGTTTCCTCGATATCTTTTGCCCAGAGCGCATGATTTTCCACAGCATCAACGCTCAGACCAATGACTTTACAATTACGGCTAGCAAACTCTTTTTCCAGACCTGCCATATAACCAAGCTCTGTCGTACATACTGGAGTGAAGTCTTTTGGATGAGAGAATAATAGACCCCATTGATCACCAAGCCACTCATGGAAATCTATTTTCCCCTGTGTGGTCTCAGCCGTAAAATTTGGCGCTTCATTGTTTATTCGTAATTCCATAGCATTCTCCTTAAATAGGCTGGTGTTAGCCTACTACCGCGGTCCAAAAAAGTGTCTATAAGTGTACGCCCAGCCCAACAAGCCTTCAAGGATCATCAGAAATGGAAACAACTGAAAAGTCATTGATAGCTCCTTAGTAAAACCGGTAGAATCGGATTTATTTAAAGTTAAATTTAAAACCAACCGTACATTGAGGATCGTAATGAAAGTCGAAAAATCCCGACGAAAAATTCTCCAAGCTAGCGCACTGCTGACCTTTGCAAGTGCAATACCCTTGGCTTATGCACAACAATCAAATCGCGTCGAAAACCGTTTAGCTGAACTTGGCATTAAGCTCCCCCCTGTCCCCGCCCCAGTGGCAAACTATGTCGCCTATCAACTTGCTGGCAATATGGTCTATATTGCCGGACAACTCCCATTTTTGAACGGCGAGTTAATGCACCCTGGAAAAGTGCCAAGTGAGGTAAGTGTCGAAGATGCTCAAGCGGCAGCCAAGCAGTGTGGAATCAATATGCTGGCGGCTTTAAAAGGCGCCTGCGAAGGTGATTTAGATAGAGTGAGACAGTGTGTTCGCTTACAAGGTTTTGTTGCTTGCGACAATGACTTTACGGGTCAGTCCACAGTCGTTAATGGCGTATCAAACCTTATGGTCGACGTGTTTGGAGACGCAGGAAAACATACTCGGTTAGCGTTAGGCGCTAATTCACTACCGTTGGATGCCTGCGTGGAAGTTTCTGGCATTTTTTTTATAGAATAAGGGCTTAGAGGATAGGGCTTTATTTCACGCAATCATAGACAAATGCGGGGGGCATGTTGCGAAGAGTAAAGCGCAGAGTAACGTCGCTGAACATGGGTTTTACATCACCATAATTTTTCAAACTGTACTGGTATTGTAAAAATCGCCCGCCTTCGCGAAGATTGCTTTTTGCGCTGTGCAATATCGTCTTGACCACGTCATCATCAATTAGCGCAAGTGGCAAACTAGACACAATATGATCAACCTGCTCAATACCTAACTCGTCAAGCACTTCTCTTATGGAAGACGCGCAAGCATTAACCACATGTAAGCGTGAATCACCAATCAACACGAGCTCGTTTACGAAATCCGTGTTGAGCTCAAAACTGATCAGAGTGCTGCCAGGGCTCATTTTCGCGAGTAACGCCTTAGTCACACAGCCATTGCCCGGTCCAAGCTCAACTATACAATTGGCAGACTCAAACTCTATTGAGCCAAGTAGCCGCCGTATAAGACGCGGCGAACTTGGGGTAATTGTCCCAGAGGTTTTAAAGCTTTTTATGAGTTCTATCGAGTCTCTAAATTTTTGTTGTGCTGTCATACTCTCAACCACTCACCTAACTCAACACCTGCAAAAACGTAGAATGTCACAACCGGCAATTCTCCGATAACAACCGCAGCTACTAATTTTTTATAAGACATCTTAGCTATACCTGCTACATAACAAATCAGATCTGTTGGCACTAAAGGAAAAAAAGACCAGCCGATTACAATCCAAAAAGAGTAACGACCCTGCATTTTCCCTTTGATAACACCAATCTGCTTGGGATATTTCGCTTCCAGATACTGGTCATAGCTTCCAAAAGCCGGAAAACTGTATATCAAGAGCGTCCCGACCACAACACCTATATAGGAAATCACAAAGATGGTCACTGGCATCTGCGGGAAGGAAATTGCACCGGCGAGTATAAAAGGGGTAGACGGAATCATGACCAACGCCCGGGTCAACGAAAGCAATATGTAGACAATAAGAGCCGATGTGCCCAGCTGACCTAGCAATGCCGAGATAGATTCTCGGCTTACCAATGCTGGATTAAACGCTAGTAAAAGCAGAAACACTGCGACCAGGGCTAACCAAAGAGTGTTGAAATGTTTAATCACTGAATGCAATGACTCACAAGTTTACAGACCGCGCAGTTTAGGGCTGAGCCTATCGATGTGCAAGCTCGACCGCTATGGGCACATTTGACTAGATACAGAGAGAATTACCCCCGTGTTAAGCGACGTTATAGATAGCTGCGCTGGAGTCTTTTTAAGACACTAGCCTCTGCTGTCCTCGGAATAGCAGCGATTAAGGGGCAGCGATAAATCTCAGCGAAAAAAGCCCTCGCAATTAATCCCAACACCTAATTAAAGCAGGCAACCACAGGCCTGTACTGCCAGTAGGTTCTAAAATTATACTCAGCGCCACTCATATCATTGAGCCTTTGCGGTTCCAAGCTGGACGAAGTTAATATAATATTGACTCATGCTACAACATCGATTTATTAATTCTGCCCTTAAAAACCCTTCCAAAGTCGCCTTTGTTGACCGCACCACAGATAAAGACATCACCTTTAATCAAGCTCTGCTTGGTTCACTTATTCTTTCACGTCGGTTCAGAAAATTAGAAACAGACCGCATAGGAATTATGCTGCCGACCTCCGCAGGGGCCGCCCTTGCTGTCATAGGGTCGGTAATGGGTGGTCTCACCCCGGTGATGATTAATTACTCTACCGGCGCCGAAAAAAATTATGTATATGCCCAGCAACAGTGCGACTTTAAAACCGTCATCACCACCCGGCCTCTACTAGAGAAAACTGGCTGCCCTGAATTACCTGGCATGGTTTTCATAGAAGACATAATGGCCAACCTAGGCAAGCTCGAGAAAGTACTCGGGCTCATTAAAAGCAAAGCACCTGTTGCGTTACTTAAACGCCTAACCGGATCTCATGATCTGTCAAAACCAGCGGTCATTTTATTTACCAGCGGCAGTGAAAAAGACCCCAAAGTCGTTCAGCTGACTCAGGGCAATTTGCTTTCCAACATCGATGCTTTTTGCGACATGATGGACGTCCACAGCATGGACCGACTGCTGGCAGTATTGCCCTATTTTCATGTATTTGGTCTTACCATAAGTCTTTGGACTCCTATGTGCCTGGGAATGACATCAATTACTTATGCGAACCCCTTAGAATTTAAGACTGTTGCAAGCATAATCAAAGAAACCGAGCCAGAATTGCTTATTGGCACGCCTTTGTTTCTGGAAGGGTATGCGCGACAGTCCAGCGCTGGAGATTTCAAAAGCGTAGTGTTGACTGTTTCCGGCGCAGACAAATGCCCTGAATCTTTGCGCACGCTTTATCGAGACAAACATCAGCTTGAGATATTTGAAGGCTATGGCACCACGGAAACCTCTCCCGTTATTTCAGTGAACCCTAGGCAAGCGAACAGACCCGGCAGCATCGGCATTCCCATCCCTAATACTGTAGTGAAAATAGAGAGCTTCGAAACAGGCGCTGAATGTCCCGCTGGAGAGGTAGGAAAAATACTAGTCAAAGGTGACGGCGTCATGGAGGGCTACCTTAATGATGTCGAAGAGTCATCATTGCGCTTGAAGTCTGGCTGGTACGATACCGGCGATTTGGGCTATCTCGATGCGGATGGATATCTCTGGCACAAGGGCCGCCTCAAACGCTTTGTCAAAATTGGAGGCGAAATGATATCTCTGGTGATGGTAGAAGAAGCCCTCAATGAAATAACACCAGAAAGCGTTGAATGCTGTGCGGTAGAAATTCCTGACGCAAAGCGAGGCTCGAGGATTGTCGCTATCACCAGTGCAAAAATTGAACAAAGCGAAATTCAGAAAAAGCTCAGTAAAGAGCTTCCTAATATCGCCCTGCCCAAATCTTATATCGTGGTATCAAACTTCCCAAGAATGGGTAGCGGTAAAACTGACTTCCGCACGCTAACTGAGGAAGTCCGCCGACAGCTAAAAGATTCTTAAACTGCCTTTCTCATTCTTTGAAATTTTGTAAAACAGTGAGCGTGATTCATTGTTCTCGTACTCACTAGCTCTTAAAGAAAGAATTACAGCAGATTCATAACCGCGTGCACGAGACTTCCAATTAATACGAATACTGTCGCAACAAATCCGATTAAAAACCCTGGACCGCGAGAACTTGGGTCTGACACATAGCCGCGCAAGTAGAGTAATCGACCAACGAAAAATAAAACCCCCGCAATCGCTGCATAGGAGGGGTTAGCTAAATAAGCAAACATTAGCATGCTTGGTAAAAATATTACCAGCTGCTCCAATGTATTTTGGTGAACGCGCCAATAACGCTCAAAAATTGGATCGCCACTTGTTGCAGGCGCCGGCACGTTGTACTTAGCACGCGCCCTTCCTACTAAAAAACCGAACACCATGTATTCAATCAAAATCAAGCACGTCACAATAAAGACTAATTCCATACCCTTCCCCTTTTTGCGATTTAGATAAACCGCTCTCATTATTTGTTGTTAAAGCTTATCGGCTGCGACAGCGTTACAACTAGCCCTTCTGAGAAATTTCCTCCAGATAGACTTGTGAATTAGTACCCGTAAGCGCTTTAAATTTTATATCGGGATGTAGTTCCCGTATTCGCCCGTCTAATAACCCATGGGCTGAATACAACATTGAATCCAGTATAATATTGTCAGTGTCGCAGTCGCGAGCTAAATTGATTAGTCGATCAAACCCGACGATAAAATTTTCTGCGTGGTTTCGCCGGATGTCTGTACCGTAAAACAAATCCAAGTAGTCGACGCCTTCGATTGTTGCCATGGTTAAAAATCTTCGAGAAAACACTTCACTATCGCCACTTGCAAACTGCTTCCAAAGCTCTGAAAGTTGCTCGGAGGTAATTGTGTTATTAGCCATCGGACCCTGGCTGGAAATCAAAAGCAACCCGCAAACCGCACCAAGCTGTCTGCGAGTGGCTTCAGATATTTTGAAAAAAGTTTCTTGGCGGGCATTTAACTCGGTGGCCGCGATAGCCTGGGTTTGCTTCTCTGAATGCAGGTTATTGCGTCTAAGCTCTTCGTTATTTTGAGCCAGCACCGATTGCTGCACAAACAAACCGATCACCAGCCAAAGAAATGCTAAAAACGCGAAGGCTCCTTCTAGAAAAGCACCCATTTCAGCTATGGGCAGGTCGAGAAAGTTATACCAACCTACATTCTTTGCGATGTATATAGCTAAAAATGCGAACCAAAGGATAGTTAGCAGCACACCTGCAGCTATGCGCCAATCCTTGGGTAAATAGGGTTTATCGAACGGGTTTGCGATAGATTCTTCAGTCATAGTTAGCCGGCGTGCATAAAAAATGGAGGCGAAAACAACCTAAGAGTAGTTGGCCAAAGGTATCCCGTCAATTACCTCCTACTGTACTGCGAGAAGGAAAGTGGAAGCACTGCCATTTCTGAACTAGGCTTAATGTAGATGAACCTAGAATCAAAAGGACTTAGACGTTGCGCAAATCAGCAAACGGGTGGCAAAGAGACGAACTAGAGCAGCTGGAGGCCTCTAGTATGGAAGTCGACCGTATCCACAACCTTATCAACAACATTAATAACAATCTCAAGGCTCTCCACAATAGCCCGGTGGATGCTCGCAAGCTGCGAGATCTAAAAATATTTTTTCAAAACGAATTAAAAAAGCGCTGCTCTTAAACTATTAGAGGCAGTGATAAAACCGCCATGGTCTGAGTTAAAGCCGGCGTTACACTTTGCGGGAGCTTAAGGTCGCGGACCTCGTTATGTCGCAAACCATCAAAGAAATCGCTTTATTGAAAGATCTAATAAGCTTACCGCCAGATATGCAGAAAGTGTATTTGCAGCTAGTATCGACTATTGACTGCTCTCTTCAGAAATTCGCAGAACTTGGCGCCCACCCAGACTATATCAGCGAAGATTTTATCCAAAATCTGACAGCACGTCTGCTTGACCGAGACCTAACTCAGGATGATTTAGAGCACTGTGTAGAGGAAGAGCTTCAACGCCAGATTCTTGTGCGTGCGAAATTTACAACGGTATGATGAGATCAATTCGAAGCGGGTCTTTGCGGATGAATAAACCACAATAACTTTTTTATTAAAGCAGCCTGGCTCTATCTATTAACGCGGCCTAGCTTTAATAACGCACCCTGACGCTTAACCAGATATTGTATTAAAAATTCGCTAATGTTTTCACTCATGTCAGAGAAAATCACTCTTATTAAATGAGTGTGCAGCGGATCACCATCAGCCAATGATTCATTATCTAATTCGCAACTCACTACTTTAGCTAACAGTTTTAAATGCTGACGGCCCGATTGTAAAACCAAATCAACCTGCACCGGCTTCCCTGCGCTGACTGCCCTGACAGACGGAAAAGCCATGCCAGTTGCACTAATGTCGACCTGAGTTTGTTCAAAGTCATCCAAATCAACCAAATCTTTAGCGATACTAGTTTTCTGCATGATCAGTTGGATTTTCTTATTAAGCAGCTTCCCTAAATCTGCCGCATACGGTGATTTTATCTCAAGTCTGGTGAGGGCTAACTGAAGCTGCCGATCGATTTCAGCAAGCTCGTCTAAGGCGGGCACCTCTGCATATTGACTAACTTTTCTTAGACGGTGGTACTCCTCTTCATCCAGAGCTCTATACTCAAAGCCCATCCAGTCAGTTATTCTGAAGTAGCCCCTGCCTTCGATAGTATTTTTATTTGTATCCATAGCCCAACCCATTATTTTCTGCTGCACTGTATTTTAGTACTCGCCCCTTATAGCCTAGACTAAAAAATGCTGGACGGCGGTAAATTATAGATACCTGACTGCGCTTCCAAGCCAAAACTCTGATAGAGCTCTGGATCGACGTTCTTCAAAGCTTCTATTTGTTCTTGTAAAGTAGGATCAATAGCTTGTCGAATCACTATTTCCACGCGCCGATTACGGTCTCTATTTTGAGCCGAATCGTTAGGCACCAAAGGCTGGGCATCGGCAAAACCTGTTACCGCAAAGCGCCGAGAATCGAGCACATTGTCTATAAAAAGCTCTTGGGCAACTGACACTGCTCGCATCGCAGACAAATCCCAATTAGACCTAAATCTATTGCTGCGAATATTGATATCGTCTGTATGTCCCTCTACGGCCACCGCTCCTTCTCGCTTCGCTATAACTTCGCGAATTACTGCGATAACCGCGTAGTAGTCTGAAGCCAAATCTGCTGTGCCGGGGGCGAACGATCCCCGCTCTTTTATCCGCACGACAATTCTTCGGCCTTCCGATTCTACCTCCAGCTCTCCTCGAACGATCTGTATCTCCAGCGCCTCGGATAGCTCGGCTGCATCGGACTGAGTCTCTTGGACTAACTCCTCGAGCTTTTCAACAATAGGAAGCGCAACCCCCTCGGATTGCCCATCAATACCTTGCTCAACATCAAAGATGTTGGCTTCATGAAAATCGAGAGTGCTTTCGGTAATCTCTCGGGTCGACTGGTAGATTTCATTGATGGGAGTGGGATCCGGGATTGCGGGACTGAATTCTTGCGCGATAATACTTGTTCCCTTCGGAATATCATCCACATCAAGCTGGTTTTGCACACCGAATGCTTGTGCCATCGAACCGGCTAGACGCTTAAATTTAAGCGCATCCATTTCTGAAAATGAAAGCAGCAACACGAAAAAACACATAAGAAGAGACATCAAATCCGCGAACGTCATCACCCATGCGGGGATGCCGGCAGGACAATCTGGACATTCAGTTTCTTCGGCTTCCATGAACTAGACTCTTCTGGGCATTGCCCGCTAGGGCTGTTGGCTATTCGTACGGTTCTATAAATTTCTGGTTAATTCTAGGCTGTCGCTTCCACAGCGCGCTGCGAGACCGGCAAATAGGTTCGTAACATCGTGTCAATCACGCGCGGGTTCTGCCCTGCTTGAATTCCCAGCAGCGCATCGATGATCAATGACTTTATAGTTTCCTCTTCGGAGCTACGCAAATTTAGCTTGTCGCAAATCGGCAGCGCCAACATATTGGCCATCATGGCTCCGTATAGGGTCGTGAGCAACGCAACCGCCATTGAGGGCCCAATAGATTGAGGATCATCCATGCTCGCCAGCATGCCTACCAGGCCGATGAGCGTTCCAATCATGCCCATAGCTGGCCCTACATCACCCACTGACTGCCATACTTTTTGGCCCCACTCGTGGCGCCCTACAGCCTGCTTCATGTCTTTTGTAAGCAAGTTTTTTACAACTTCAGGATCGTGGCCATCAACGAGTAACTGAATACCATTTTGCAGGAAGTCATTGCCAACCTGCTTACCTTCCAAGGATAGTAACCCGCCTTTTCTTGCCGCATCAGCTAGTTCCACGATCTCAGCGATCAAGTCCTCAGGCTTTTCTAGTTTATCGAAAAAAACCTTGCTAGCAGATTTCAATGCGCCAAAAAACTGGCCCATGCCGAATTTCATCATCACCACTAGCATCGACCCAGCGACAACAATCAATATCGAAGACACATTGATAAACATATAGGCAGAGCCACCCATCATAATGGTGACGATAATTAGGGCCCAGACGCCTATTAGTCCTATTAATGTAGCTAAATCCATTGCAAAGCTTCCTTAACTCTTACAAATTCCTATGATGGATGATGGATAAATGGAGACTAGAGCGATCTCCCACCCACCTGAGCTTATTGACAACTAAAAGTTATCACCCTGCGACGCAGATGCCGCGGCCGTGAATTCTCCTGTTCTAATCAAGTCTAGCTTGGTTTTTTAGCATTGACGGAAATAGGCTTATTTTTATCCCAGCAAGGCTCGCGAAAGCACACTCCCAACAACTGGGGATAATAGTCAGCAAAGATGCATTCAGTTAAAGTTGACGTATAATCGAGTTTGTTTCCAACAACGCTTCAATTACCGGTACCGCAAATGGCAAAGAGCAAACCTGAAAGCTTTGATTTCGAGAAAACGCTAGCGGATCTAGAGACCTTAGTTTCTTCGATGGAAGAAGGTGAGCTGAGCCTTGAAGATTCGTTAAAAGCATTCGAAAAAGGCATAAAACTGACCCGAGACTGTCAAACAGCATTGCAAGTGGCGGAGCAAAAAGTGCAAATACTAATCAATGAACATGGTGATACTGAAGATCTCGACGTCTTAGAAGACGACGAGTAGTTTTCATGCCGTCTCCAAACAGCTCGACATTTCATGAATTCATTGCCCTGTACGCAGCGCGCAGCAACGATTTGTTAGCGGCTGAACTACAGCGAGAATACCCAAGCAGACGCTTGGGAGAGGCTATGAACTATGCCTGCCTTAATGGCGGCAAGCGAATACGCGCCATTCTTGTCTATGCCAGCGCCATCGCGGTCGGTGGAAGAATTGAATCAGCAGATTCAGCGGCATTAGCCGTTGAGTTACTTCACAGTTATTCTTTGGTTCATGATGACTTACCGGCGATGGATGACGACGACTTACGTCGAGGGAAACCCACGGTCCACAAGCAATACGATGAAGCCACCGCGATTTTAGTCGGAGACTCCCTGCAAAGCTTGGCGTTTGAGGTACTTACCAGAAAAACGCTCTCCGTGAGCCCTGCCGTAAATTTGCGAATGATCAGATTGTTCGGCAAAGCGACAGGAGCGATGGGCATGGCTGGCGGCCAAGCAGTCGATTTTTCAGCGGCAGGTCAAGACTTGACTCTGGAGCAATTGGAAATTATGCACCAACTGAAAACCGGTGAGTTAATCCAATGTTGCGCAATTCTAGGCGCGCTCAGCAACCCAAAGGTGAAAGATGAGCATGTTACCGCTCTAACCAGATATGCTCAGCGCATTGGCTTGGCATTTCAGGTCCATGACGACATCCTAGACGAAACCAGCGATACCGAAACACTGGGAAAGCCCCAAGGATCAGATCGGGAACTACATAAGCCAACGTATGTATCATTACTGGGACTGCAGCAGGCCAAGCAGCGGGCTGCTGAACTCTGTGAAGCCGCAATCGCCGAGTTAGATGGCTTTGACGACGCCGCCCAGCCGCTGCGCGAACTTGCCAGCTATATCATAACCAGAAAAAACTAATCGAGGTCGTTAATTAGCCTCCAAAGCTTCCGACTTAGCCTATTCGCGGATTTATGATTAGCTTAACCGCTGAAACCTTAAAAATTGCTCTGAGAGTTGAAATACATTCATGTTAGACGAAATACCAGTTACCAGACCTGACACACCGATGTTAGATCAAATTAATTCACCCCACGATCTGAGGGAGCTAGAGATCGGCCAGCTTGCCGAGCTGGCGGAAGAATTACGTCTATTTTTACTCTATTCCGTAGGCCAAACCGGCGGCCATTTTGGTGCTGGACTGGGCGTGGTCGAGCTCACTATAGCCCTGCACTATGTCTTCAATACTCCTGATGACCGCCTAGTTTGGGATGTAGGGCACCAAGCCTACCCGCACAAAATACTAACCGGACGCAGAGATAAAATGCTCACTATGCGCCAAGCCGGTGGTTTGGCCGCCTTCCCAAGCCGAAGCGAAAGCCCCTATGATACCTTTGGTGTTGGTCACTCCAGCACCTCTATAAGCGCAGCCCTTGGAATGATGGTCGCAGCCAGGCTTCAGGGCGACGACAATTACTGCATAGCCGTTATCGGCGATGGCGCGATGACAGCAGGCATGGCTTTTGAAGCCCTCAATCATGCTGGCTATCTTGATGACAATGTTCTGGTCATTCTCAACGATAACAATATGTCGATTTCTAATAACGTTGGCGGCATGTCCAGCTATTTTGCGCGCATGTGGGCTAGCAAGCCCTACAATTTTATCCGCAAAGGCAGTAAAAGAGTTCTCTCAAAGATTCCTCCTGCATTAAAGGCTGTCCACCGCGCCGAAGAATACATGAAAGGCATGGTGTCACCTGGCACCCTTTTTGAAGAAATAGGTTTTAACTATATTGGTCTAGTAGATGGCCATGACACTGCTGGGCTAGTCGAGATTTTAAGCAATATTAAAACTCTGCGCGGACCTCAACTACTTCATGTGGTCACTCAAAAAGGCAAAGGCTACACCGCCTCAGAGCTAGACCCTTTTGGCATGCACGCGCTCAGCAAAATCGAAACTGTAAAAGAGAAAGAAGCCAAGCCGGTAGCTGATAAAAACAGCCCACCCTCTCCCAATTATTCCAAAGTTTTTGGTGACTGGCTTTGTTTGCAAGCCGAGCACAATGAACTAACCGTCGGTATAACGCCAGCAATGGGCGAAGGTTCTGGAATGAAAGATTTTGCAGAACGTTTCCCGAACAGATTCCATGACGTGGCTATCGCCGAGCAACACGCGGTGACATTTGCAGCGGGAATGGCTTGCGATGGACTCAAGCCCGTGGTCGCCATTTACTCTACTTTCCTGCAAAGGGCCTATGATCAATTGATTCACGATGTGGCCCTGCAAAACCTTGATGTCATGTTTGCCATTGACCGGGCAGGCCTGGTTGGGGAAGACGGTCCAACACATGCCGGCAGTTTTGATCTGAGCTACTTACGCTGCATTCCTAATATGATTGTTATGGCGCCAAGTGATGAGGCTGAAACGTTCAAGCTCCTCTCTACTGGGTTTGAATACAAAGGCCCTACCGCAGTTCGTTACCCTAGGGGTAAAGGACCCGGCGCGCAAATACCCCAGTCACTAGAAACCGTGGCGATTGGCAAAGGAATCAGTCGACGCGAGGGCAAGACGATTGCGATCCTAGCCTTCGGCAGCATGGTTCAGCCAGCTCTCACTGCAGCTGAACAATTGAATGCCACTGTTATTGATATGCGCTTTGTTAAACCTCTTGACGCAGACTTGATAGGAGAGTTGGCGGCTACCCATCAACTTATCGTAACCGTAGAGGAAAATACTATTCTTGGTGGAGCTGGTTCTGCTGTTAATGAATTTCTGTTGCAAGAGAATCATCAAATCTCGGTGCTGAACTTAGGACTGCCAGACAAATTTCTCGACCATGGCAAAGTGCCACAAATGCTAGAGAATGCCGGACTAGATTCTAAATCGATAACCAAGGCAATTCAGACTAAATTGCAGGCTTGTAAGATTCAGTCTGAAGCGATTTAGAGGAAAATCCCTGAGGTAACTAGGCCGAATGGCTAGATAGGATGATTTCCCAAGGCAATCAAAACAAGCAGAGAAGACAGCGCCAAACCCACGTCTGACGCCCTGTTTTCTGCTTTTAATCTTTATCAGTAATCAGCATAAACCCGCACGCCACCGACAAACGGCATCCCTGCCACGAATGTCGGGATGCCAAATCCCCCGCCGGTGTTGCCAGCATCAATTAAATATTCCTCGTCAAAAATATTGTCTGCAAATAACTCAAACCTCCATTTACTTTTATCGTTATTGAGCTTTATTGATACATCGCTTATCCAGTATGCATCCTGAGCAAGCTCTGGACGATTACTGCTATCAAAGAAGACTTCAGACTGAAAAGAGCTGATTAGTTCGAACTCCATTTCATAGCCTCCCAGATTGAAAGACTTATTAAGAAATAGTGAGGAACTCACCTCAGGGGCCAACCGAAAGGTATTTCCACCGTAATCGAATCTAGCCCCTGCCTCTGTATTATCATCAAACTGCGCATCAAGCAGACCAAGATTGGCGCCAACTCTTACGGAATCATCGAGCGCATAATCCACGCTCGCTTCAAAACCATACATGTCAGAATCACCAACGGTTACCGTGACGCTTTCGAATGTTTGAGCATCTGTGAAGCTTTCCTGGAAATCTTTATAGGTGTAGGCAAATATCGCTGCGGTAATAGACAAGCTCTCGCCGTAGTACTTAAGGCCAAGATCGTAACTGTCCACGGTCTCCGGATCTATTATTGAGGTAGCACCAAAAGGATTAACATCGACCACCGGGGAGCGACGGCCTTGCGCATAGTTAAAATAGAGTGATATATCGTCACTGTAGTTATAATTCAAAGAAACACGAGGCAGCGTAGCGGAAAAGTCTCGCGCTCCTTGTGCGGAAAAGGTGTTAAAAAAGGTGTCTTTCGAAAATCGAGTTTCATCAATATAGCGAACACCAGCGGTGAGTGTAAGCTGATCAGTGAACCCATAGGAGCCTTCCGCCACCAATGAGTTAATTTCTAAATCGCCTTCAAATGTAAAGGGCCCCCTTATTTCAGTAGCAGAGGTTGACGGGTCACTAATTGGACTCCCATCTGCATTAAAAAGCGAATCAACCAGCATCTCCCGAACCGCCTCTGTCTGCTCAATTGAGGCGGTAGTGCTGACATCGTTTATCAGCGAAACGTTGGGGAATTCAATTTCCAATTCAGCCAATCGGGCATCGAACGTATCTCTCAGGACAGGGTCTACCAACTGAACAAAAGGCAAAACAGACTCGTCTTGGGTTGATGAGAACCCGAGGAAACCCTCAAATCGATCACCTGACCTATAAACTAAGCGCGCACCAAAACCTGAAAGATCAGCATTATTTTCAAAAAAAGCATCTTGAATTCTCAAGCCTGTTCCATCGGCATCAAAGTACTCAGACAATTCAACGTCTTTCACATAGCCATCAACGGTGAGTTCGAGCTTGTCATTGAAGCTATGGGTAACCGCAACATCAAACGACGACAAATCTCTGTCTATACCAATTAACGACCCGAGACCCAATTCAGCGTCAGAAAAGGGGTTAGTTGTCCCGTTCAATGGCGCAATTGAACCACTTTTAAATGAGATGCCGGGCTGGTCGTTGGTTTCCATTGAAGCGCGAAACAATAAGGTCGTATTATCCAATTCAGCCTGCAGGGTCGCGCGAAAAGCAGCTACCGACACTCCATTCAAATCTCCGCCACTGCAGGCGCGAGACACACCTTTAGCATCGGCAATAAACCCTGAAGGATTGTATGAATCAGGTCCACAGGCAAGGTTGTCTATCTGACCCTCTTGATCCCGGTACACAGTTGCTAAACGAAACGCCAAGACATCATTTATGGGCGTGTTAATCATGCCTCTAAAGTCGATACCATTCAGAGAGTTTGCAGCAAGCCTGCCCTGGGCTTCAAATTCATTGCTTGGTCGAGCCGAGATTACACTGACCGCGCCGTTTGCTGCTGCCGCGCCAAATAAGGTTGGCTGCGGCCCCTTCAATACCTCGATGCGTTCGATATCATATAGAGAAACGCTAGAAACCGTTTTCTTGCTGATATCAATTCCATCCTGGAACACAGAGATACGGGGTGTCGAGGTAATGCTTGCCGAGTCGTCCGTGATCCCTCTGATACTAAACGAAGGCAGGCTTACACCTTGCTCTTGAATCACCACATTGGGCAGAAATCTAGACAAATCATCAAGCTCTGTTGTATTTGTGCGATCAAGGAAATCTCCTGAAATCACATCCATAGTCACCGGTACATCTAATACTGATTGCTCTCTTTTTTGAGCAGTTACAGTGATCTGCTCGATAGCACCCTCTTTTACTTGGGCAACGGCAGCGGCAGAAAACAGAACACCATTGACACTTAAACAGAACAACATTGTGGGTAAATCGCGCATGAGCATCCCTATTAATTTTGAGTTAGTTAGTGATGGGCCAAAACCCTAAGTCTGTTAAAAGCTTATGGATTCTGTATTCAGCTTGTTTGGCCCGAGTAATAGGCTGACTGATTTTTATTACATAGATATGGCAGGGAAATTAAAGTTTTAAGACAGTCCGATTTGACAAAACAAAGGTTCTCACTGTCTGGGACCGGTGTCAGAAGCGGGGTGAAAACCAGTTAGGGGGCACTTATCTTTTATTAATTACTTAGCTGGGCCAAAGAAGATAAAACAGCCGGGGTCGAATAAACCCACACCAGATAAAATTTAGTAGAGATCAGAATGAATCACCGACTGCGCTAAATTGAGCAAGAAAAACCAATAGCCATCAGCAAGCTTTCCAAAAATTTGCAAAAGCCCAGAGCAAAAAAATGACTCTAGAAAGCTAAAAACTACTTGGTGACTTGCGGAAGGCTCATCATTAAAAATCCGGAGAACGCTGCACTGTTCGGGGCGAGCGCGGGATCTACCTTTGTTTTCATTGTAGTAATGGCGCAGTGATAGGCCTCATAAAAATCCCAGCTCGGCTGCGGTCTATAGACTAGATCCTCAAGCTCAAAGTAGGCAATCACACCTTTTGCAGTTGTAGGCTTAACAAATACCGCATCTTGCGGCCTAAAGTATACCGGGCAAATACTGATCAGTGACCACTTTGCCAGCCTAGCCATTTTCATCAGATCAAGTATTGTCTCAAAGCCTTTCTCTTCCGAACCGTGCAGCTGATTCTTCAATCCCGCAACCAACAGGTTCTTTTCTTTGGGGGTCAAGGAATTCACAAATTCTTTAAACTTAGGCTTTTCAAAGATCGAGATCATTGACGAGCGGCTAACCAGCTTTATCCAATTATCAAGGATATCTATTGTGTCTCGAAAATTCTTTTTAGCGAAGCTAGCCTGCGTGAACTCGACCATCTTATCCACTTTGTGCTTCTTGGCTATTGCTTGCATTTCAGGATGTGCAAAGCCGCCTGGAAAACGTTCAAAAAAGGTTCTTTCGGCATGCTTTAATTTTTCAAGATTCATATCTTTTCTCTTTAAGTTCTTTGATGCCATGTCTGGTCAAGCGGCTTGTAGAACCAACCTATTTGCAACAATGAAAAAGTTTTTCGAGCTTAGCTGCTAGATTCTTACACACCCTTATTCGGTGCGCCCGAATTCTTCGATTAGCGATTGCTGAATAGAAAATTTAGTATTGATCATCCAACTCGGTGGAATTTGAACGACACTATTCCACGTAATGCAATGTATCGTCAATACACGCCCAGCTGCTTTGGGGGCATGGCAGCGAGTTTTAATGATTTTCTCAACATAGCTATTGGCCTACTTATTCCTCGTCTTGGCATTCCTCTAAGAAAGCTGACCCAAAAGTCTGCTCTTTAAGACCGAGCGGCTCATGTAATAGTCTGTCTTTTTGGGTATTGCTGCCATTTGAGCCTGACTTTCTTAACCCACCTATAAAATAGACCTGTTGCGTCTAAGTAAAATACCCCACAAAACAAACCTAGCGGACAGCCCAGCGCCCCGCCCGATAGCTCTTTTTCCAAGTTCGATAAAATCCTGTAGACTGAACCTAACAACAAGAAGCCTTGAAAAGGAATTAGCTATGAAGACCCCTCGTTTTTTAGTGGCCATTGCAGCCGCCTCCGCTGTTAGTGCAGCCCTCCTAGTCGCACCTGTTATAGCCCACCATGCTAGCGCTCCATTTTATGATCCGGACACAAGAGTTGAGATTGAAGGCCCTGTTAGCCGTTTTGTGTTCAGAAATCCTCACGCCTTTCTATATCTTGATGGGCCCGGTGATGATGGTCAAACAGTTGAGTGGCAAGTCGAGCTAGGAGCGCCGGTTAGTTTGCGCCGAGTAGGCTGGACCCCTGAGTCGCTAACCATCGGCACGGTAGTCAAAATGAATGGCCAACGCTCGCGAGCAAAAGGCTCCTATGGGATATGCTGTGTGCGAATGACTCGTGAAGATGGCAGCCCTATTGTTGCCGGCCGCGGCGTTCAAGAACGCGATTCAAACCGCTAAGCTGCGAGGAGAAAACGATGACCTTATTTACTTCTTTGAGATCCAACCTATATTCAAATTCAATGACGAGCTTAACGCTTACGGCAGCCCTAGCGCTATCTCTGGCTACAAATCAGGTGCAGGCCCAAAGATTTGACACAATTCCTGACCTTGAAGGAGTTTGGGACGGCGGTTTTAGTGTGCGCCCGGTAAACGGCGTTGATATGCCATGGAACGAAACCAACTTTCCCAAGCTAAATGCCCGTGCCAAGGCCTATCAAGAAGTCTGGGAAGAAACAGTCGCGCCAAAGTATGATTGCCAACCTGCTTCGTCGCCTGCGATTCAATATGACCCTTATCATATGCAAATCACTCAGTGGCCTGATCGAGTCTTACTGCGGTATGAGAAAGACGATCAACTACGTACAGTTTGGTTGGACGGGCGCGAACCGTCTGCTATAGATTTTAGCTTGCAGGGATTTTCAGTTGGCGTATACGAAGACGATACTTTGATAGTCACCACAACCCATTTTGTTTTTGACATTGCGGGCTTTGATGATTACAACGGCATTCCTTCCTCAGCACAAAAAATTCTGACTGAAAAGTATTCCATAGATGGTGAACAGCTGAACATGACCCTGACCTTGGAAGACCCGATGTTTCTGCTTGAGCCTGCGTCCTACACCACACGTTGGCTACCGGCAGCCAAGGGTTACAAGCTAGATGTTTACGACTGTGACGCGGAAGCGTCAAGAGCATCGGTGCGATTCTTTCCCTCCAAGTATGATGACTAAATTCGACAAACTAAGGGACCTTAGCTAGCCAGTGCCGACGTAGGGAATAAGTCTTCCGAACAACAAAACCCCCATCCAGGCTGTGAGCGAAGTAATTGCTATCAGTTTTGCGAGCGGGGGCCGAGACTCAGAGTTCCAATCTGCCATCAAAGGGCTTAGCTTCCAGTGATAGAAAAGTGCGTTAATTCCAGCTAAGCCAATTAGGCACATCTTAATCTGAAACCCAATGTTTACCGAGTAGCGCACAGGGTCGCCGTAAAAGAATAAAATTCCCGTCACTAGGTTGATACCAAAACCAATCAACACAACTGGAAGCAGCTTATGAGTTGCCGATAGCTGCAGCTGTAGCAATCCCGCCAAACTCAAATCCACAATCAGTAGACCGCCGATTAACAAAGATAAGCCCATAAAGTGAGCAATCTCCAGTACCGGCCACAACCAATAGTTTATTTGTATCCACTGAGTCAACGAGCTGTCGACAATGGCTATAGCGAATGATTCCAACATGCTTATTGCCCCCTACACATAGGCGATTAATCGCCCGGCAATAATTGCAGATGACCACAGCATCAACGAAGCCAGCGCTAGAGCTTTCAAAGATGAACTTGCTGACAGCGAGCTTTTAATTCGCACTTGAATCAATACTGACACCACCATAGCAGTGGCGATAAAGCTTATCTTAAGCAGGAAAGGCAAACTGGTGATCAGGTAGCTCGCTTGAGACGAGAATAGCAACAGTCCAGAAAATAAGTTTAAGCAAAACCCTGCCAGCGCCAACTTTATCAGGGCAGACTGCCCCGCTAATGTCAGTCCAAAAAACAGACCCAGCAGCTTTAAGTTCTGCATAGAAGTCAGGCCCACAACCATTGCCAAGCCAACTATATGAAGGCTAAGCAGTGCTGGATAGGCATAGTAGGATTCGCTAACCCAGAGAGCGAGCGAGGTATTTTCTAGCCAGATGAACATAGCTGGCAATAGTCCCAATAGTTATTGTTATGACGCTTGTTGGTAGCGCTTTTTCTATAAGTTATCAGCTTATGTAAAATTAATGAACAGTCGATTCGTTGAATCGGCTCTCCATGGGATACATAAGAAATTCATGAATACAAAAAATAAACGGCATTTAAAACACAGTTAGTAGATTACTGAGAGTAAACAGTTCTCGCTTTTGAAAGTATCTCACACAATAGTTGGGCGCCTTGTATCACCCTCGGTGAATTTCGCTGGAGTAGGTCTGGCGGGATATAGTGAAGCTGGTCATTATCATTTGCTGCTAAGCCCGGCCAAGCTTTCCATTCATCCAGCCACTCAGGGCGGTCGCTACCCATACCACTGACCACTATAACTTGAGGGTCGGCAGTTAGGACAGATTCAGCGTTAACAACAGGAGCCAAAGGAATGACATCTGCAAAGATATTGCGTCCGCCGCAAAGGCGAATAATGTTGGAGATAAGATGATCTCCGTTCAGTGTGGTCAACGGGTCATTCCAAACTTGGTAGAATACATCAAGGATTTCATCCTCATTATAATCCTGCCTTAGAACGACAAGCTTCTTCATGAAACTATCCGCCTCCGCGTCGGCTATCTCTTCGTTACCGGTAAGCTTGCCAAACCGGCGCAGTGAAGACGCAATGTCTTCTAATTCTCGCGGCTCATCCAGAAAAACAGTAAGGCCCAAACTTTTGATTCTCGCGGTGATCTCATCTCCGTTGCCACTAGCCCATACAATCACTAAATCTGGATTCATGCTGAGCAACGACTCATAAGACACCTCTTTGTAAGATCCAATGATCGGAATATCTAACGCCGCTGGAGGATAGTCACTGTAACGTACCGTCGCAATTATATTGTCGCCGGCGCCTGCCGCATAAAGCGTTTCGGTAATATGAGGTGCCAAGCTGACTATTCGCTTAGCAGGTTCTTGTAAAGTAACAGTATTACCAAAGTCATCAATCACACTGATTTGAGCGACACCGAAAGCAGGCAGGAACAGCCCGAAGAACAAACTTAAACTGCTCAGCTCAGTAAAGATTCTAGGCCTTCTCACAGTAATATTTTTTAGTCTCATCATAATTCTTCTTTAAGCGAATGCGGTTGGGGATTCGCTAAACCTCTTTTCAAATTCCTGACATTCAGTTTCACTCGGCAGGCCAAACCTAAGCCCACTGAAACCTTCCTCCAAAGTAAACAAGCGAACCAATATGCCTAATTTGGCCAGTGATTGGTAAATCCTCAAGGATTCTTTAGGCTCGCAGGCGGCTGTGACGAACAAAGGGTTTAGCTGCAGGGATAAATCGGGATATCGGATCGCTATCAATTCCATCCACTCCTCGCTTTGTGTTCTGAGCCTACTCCGTTGCCTCAACTGCCAATCAGTATCGGACAGCGCCTGTTCTCCCAGCCACCGCGATACTGTAGTGACTGTCCACAGAGGCAAGGATCTCTTAATCCTCGCGAGAAAACCTTGATCACCCAAAATAAAGCCTAGTCGAATACCAGCCAATCCAAAAAACTTCCCAACCGACCGCAGCACTATCAATCCTGGCGCTGGGCAACAGTGGCTAACACTGAGTTCTGGATTCACATCGACAAAGGCTTCATCTACAATCAGAAAGCCCTGACGAGCAGCCAGTATAGAAGCGATCAATAACAGGGTTTTCGGAGCCATCGTTTGAGTTGTTGGGTTATTTGGGTTGATTACTACAGCGCACTGAATCAGTTCTTTATTCACCATTTCAAGTAACTGAGTTTCGCTAGAGTAAGTCAAAATATCAAACCCAGCTGATTCCCATGACAGTTTGTGCTCCCGGTAACCCACTGTGGGTATAGCCACTGCGCGCTCTTTGTTTGTCGAAGCGGATATCGACACTAAGCTAGAAACGATATCGGGTATCTTGTGAATCGCATATTGCGAACCCGGCACAGCAAGCACTGCACTGGGCTCACAGCCATAGGCAAGCCCCGCAGCAATTTCTAGATCATTATCTTCACAAGGCAAACGTTGCCAGACTGCATCAGGGATATCAGACACAGGCCAAACCCAAGGGCTTATTCCCGTAGATAAATCTATCCATCGCTCCTTTGGAATACCAAATTCCGCAGAAGCCGCGACTAGATTGCCACCGTGGCGAGATAACAAAGGCCTAGCTCCCAAAGTAAAATTACTGAAACAAAATAGGCCGTTGCCCTGTTAACCAAATTCACACTACGCCGAATATCCCCTGTATCGGGTATTTCTCCAACTCCTAAAACTGGGCGTGACTCTTCTTGCCCATGATAAGAAGCGCGGCCTCCGATGACTAAGTTTAGGGCACCCGCTCCACTTGCCATTACTGGGCCTGCATTTGGGCTTGACCAATGCTTAGCTTGGCTTTGCCAACACCCTATGGCTTTTAAGAAATTGCCCCCTGCACCATAGAGAAAGGCACAACAACGAGCAGGCACCCAATTTAAAAGGTCGTCCAGTTTGGCCGCAGCGAAGCCAAAGTTATTGAAACGCTTAGTTCTATAGCCCCACATAGCATCGAGAGTGTTCGCTAATCGGTAGAATACAACGCCCGGAGCACCGAATAGAAAATACCAAAAAAGCGGTGCTATCACTGCATCGCTGCCATTCTCTAATACAGATTCGACTGATCCCGCCGCAATTTGCTTGGAATCTAATTCCCCACAATCACGGCTCACAATTGCGCCCAGTGCTACTCGCGACTTTTCAATATCATTTTTCGCAAGGCTACCCTCGATTGCATAGGCATGTTTAGCAAGACTGTTAGGCGCGATACAAAGATACAGACTGAATACGGATAGCAAGAAAGCCCATGATGACGAGAGTTTAATAAGAACGCTGGCTAAAATTATCGGCAACGGAATACACAATAATATCCAGCCAAGAGCGCCATTTAATCTGGAAACGCTGGAACTTTTCACTGCCGATTTTCCATTAAGGACGGATTCTATCCAGCTTGCTATAGCGCCAAACCCAACGAGGGGATGGAGCCGCTTAGGCTCACCAAACAAATAATCGATGGCAAGAGCAAAAGCCATCGCCACCCCCGCTGATTCCAAATTAAGACACCACAAGACTGCCACCAATTAATACAAAAGCTTCGAGCAATTCAATTTGAGCACCGGCACAGTCTCCAGTAAACCCTTGCAAGCGGGCTAGCATAAGTTTTCGAAGCAGCAAGGCAAGTCCAAAAACGAGTACCAACAGCAGAATTAACCCTCCCTCTGGAATCACGAAGAAACACAGCACAACAGTTGCAATCAATGTCACATAAAGATGGGTGGGGTTAGATGTGGAGATTGCTTTGCCGATTGGCCCGAGGCCAATGTAGGGAGTAGATATAAACAAGCCAAGCACGGAAAGGCGGGAAAGTACTGGCGCCAAAATCAACAGTGCAAATTGCTCAGCTTCGAGCACTTCATAAACCGCTGCTGTTTTAACAATGAGAAACATCGACACTGACACGGCAGCCATGGCCCCACTATGGGAATCTTTCATGATCTCGAGAGTTCTTACTTTATCGCCCATCCCCCCAAACCAAGCATCTGTGCAATCGGCTAGGCCGTCGAGATGAAGCCCGCCAGTTAGCACGACTAACAAGCATATGATCAGTGCCGAGTTTAAAATCAAGGTGAACGGCATTAAGCTGGCAGCGAAGTAAATGACAATGCCTAACAGCAAACCAATAACAGGATAAAAAAGAATTGAATAGCGAATAGAATCATCATCGAAGCGCACATCACTACCAACGGGAATTTGAGTTAAGAAGCCTAAAGCCGTGCGCAGTGACTCATAGGCTCGGCCCCATGCATTGAGCTTTTCGCTCTTGGCAGACCCTACTTGTTCATCACTGTCATTCATACGCTAGTTTACCCTCACTGCGGCTTCCCCAAAGGTAGCCATTTCGGACTGTAGTAAACACGCCGACTGAAGTAGCGGCACGCAAAGTGCCGCACCACTGCCTTCGCCTAACCGCATTTGAAAATCTAGCAAAGGGCTGGCATCCAAAAAACCTAGCAGATGCCTGTGACCAGACTCTTGCGAATAATGGCTAAATAGCATCCAATCGCGAACGCCGGAATTCAGAGACACTGCTGCCACTGCCGCTGCGGTACTAATAAAACCATCAACCAGCACCGGCACACCTTTTTGGGCACAGGCAATGTAGGCACCTGCTAGCGCCGCTATCTCAAAACCACCAAAACAGCGAAGCTTTTCAAAGGCAGTGGTTGCAACCTCTTTATGCAGATCCAGAGCTGAATCTATTAATTTTATTTTATGGTGCAACACTGCATCATCAATACCTGTGCCACGACCGGTAAGCTGGACGGCGACCAGACCAAGATACGCACAGCCCAGAGCGGCCGCCGACGTGGTGTTAGCTATGCCCATCTCTCCACCAATAAATATCTGGCTGTCATCCAATACAGCCTCGGAACCGCGGAGCAAGGCTTGCTCAAGCTGGGCGGATGACATCGCAGCTTGCTTGGCGAAATTATGAGTGCCCGCTGCAACGGGGCTAGAAATAAGCCCGGGCAACTCCTCACAAGGAAAAACTGTACCCATATTTATAATAGAAAAACGTGCACCCCACTGCTTCGCCAGAACTGAAATTGCAGCGCCGCCATGAGCGAAATTTTTCACCATCTCCACCGTCACCTGCTGCGGAAAAGCAGAAACGCCTGCCTCGGCAATGCCGTGGTCTGCTGCGAACACAGCAATTTGAACTCTATCCAAAGACGGTTTTTCGGTGCTTTGCCAACCAGAAAAATTGACGCCGATCTCCTCTAAGCGACCAAGTGATCCTGCTGGCTTGGTAAGGGCTGCCTGCCTAACCAATGCGCCAGTAATTGCTTCGCTGTCGATTGTCTTGGTTTTTTTGTGGTACCAACGCTTAGTCATGTGTTTCCTAATCTAAAAGTACAATTGCAGTCTGACTGGCTTACACACTGTCTTTTAACTGTCGTTCATCTTTTAGAATATGGGGCAAGCCCGCGACGGTAAAAATGACATGGGCGCAATGCTGAGCCATACGCTGGTGAAAAAACCCACTGGCATCAACATATTGCCTTGTCAGTTCGCCCATCGGTACGATACCTAGGCCAGTTTCATTGCTGACAAAAATCACCTCACATTTCAACTGCTCTAGGCAATTCAACAGCTCGTCTTGGTGTTTATCCCATACATTGTGATGAAGGCAGTTGCTTATCCAAAGCGTCAAACAGTCCACTACTATTACTTTTCCCTTGCCATCGTTTTGAAGCAGTGATCTGGCTAGATGTAATGGCTCCTCTACAAGAGCCCAGGGGTTTTCACCGTTAGTGGAAACCCTTTCAGCCTGATGTTTTTCGATACGTTTGCGCATCTCTTCATCATTTGCAGTCGCTGTGGCAATGAAAACAAGCGATGCACCGCTGCTGCTTGCAATCTGTTGAGCGCTTGCCAACGCTAAACGGCTTTTACCGGAACGAGCACCACCTAAAATAAAATGTAGGTTGGTTAAAGATTTTGGCGGCTTATTCATGTCACCACCATTGGTTTACCGTTCACTGGATTGCTTATCACTTTAGCTGAAATACTAAAAACATCTTTCAGCATTTCCTCAGTCAAAACCGTTTCAGGTTTACCTAATGCTGCACTGCGACCATCCTTGAGTACTAAAATTTGACTGGCGCATTTAGCTGCTAAATTTAAGTCATGCAATACAACTAATATAGCGACACCCTGTGCTGCGAAAAACTCGAACATCCGAACAACCATTTCCTGATGAGCGAGATCCAATGAAGCGGTTGGTTCATCTAAGATGAGGCAGCGATCACCGGCATCGACTGCATCCCAAACCTGAGCAGCCACCCGAGCAAGTTGCACTCGCTGTTTCTCGCCACCGGACAGATTAATAAATGAGCGAGCAATAAGATGATTACAATCCACCAGCGCCAAAGCCTTGTTGACGATGTCACGATTCTGACTATTGGAAGTGCTATGAGGAATTCTCCCCATGGTTACGACTTCCTCAACAGTGAAAGGAAATTCGAGAGAAGATCGTTGGGGCAATATAGCCAGTAGCGTGGCCTTGGACTGGGCATCCCACTGAGAAATAACTTTGTCGTTTAACGTAATCACCCCTTCGCTAAAAGGTAGGTCACTGCAAATAGCTCTCAACAAGCTAGTCTTGCCAGCTCCGTTGGGGCCAATAACGACAGTGACACTGCCTGCCTCAACCTCAACCTCAATATCAACAAGCGATATGGCGGAGCTAATTTTAGCTGTTACGTTATGAATTTTAAGTGTCATTGGAATATTTTTACCGTGCCTTAAAGCCGCTCAGGGTTATTAAGCGATTTACTTTTTACCAGCAAATAAAAGAAAACTGGGGCACCCACCAGTGAAGTCAAAATTCCAGCGGGAAGCTCTGCCGGGGCAATAATTGTTCTCGCAATCATATCGGCCACTATCAGCAGCATCGCGCCTGCCAAGGCACAGCTTGGCAATAAGTAGCGATGATCTGGGCCGATAAAGCCACGCAAGATGTGAGGAACCACGAGCCCTACAAAAGCAATGTTTCCAGAAATCACAACGCTAATCCCGACAGCAAGGGCGGTTAGTAAAACTAGTTCCTTTTTAACCCAATCAACATTGATCCCAAGGTACCGCGCTTCGGACTCGCCGAGTAGAAATGCATTTAACGCCAAAGCGTGCCTAGGCAAACGCCACAGTAAGACACCGGCAACAACAGCAATGAGAGCCACCCGCTCCCAGCTGGCGCCATCTAAGTTTCCCATCTCCCAAACGTTTATTCTTCGTAGCATTTCGCTATCGGCAAAATAGCTAAACATGCTATTCAGCGCACTTGCCACGGCGCTGATCGCGACACCAGATAAGAGCATTGTTATTACCGATGTACCGTAGCTATCGGTAGCCAACTTGTAGACTAGAAATACAGCCACCACCGCGCCGGCTACAGCACCGACACTTACCATAGACAGGCCGAGTACTTGGCTACTATCTAGCCAGGCTGCGCCAAAAACAATCATAAAACTGGCTCCGGCTGAGGCACCACTAGACACACCAATTAGCGAGGGATCGGCAAGCGGATTCCTAAAAAGTCCCTGCATCGCCGCTCCACAGCATGCAAGGCAGGCCCCAACAAAGGCAGCCATTAACACTCTAGGCAAACGAATGGCGCTAACAATCGTGGCTTCACGAATCACCGTCGAATCAACATTCACAGTATCGCCTAGCAGCGAGAATATACGCCATGGAGGAATCCAACTAGGCCCTACAGACAAGTACACCAACACTATCAGTGGCAGCACGCACAGCAAAAAAAAGATAACCGATCGATGGTTTATTCTCTCCAAGGGACCTGCCTTGTTCTGCCGCTTTGGGTGAATTTTTCTTCTAGCTCGGTTCGATTAAATACCGCTGGAAAAAGCTTTTCCACCTCGACGTGCTCCTCTAAAGCATCAGCGAGACGTTCCAACTGTTGTTCCCGTATTTCTGCCACGTCGACCCGGTGCAAGCTGTCGAGACCCGCCCATGAAAGCAACGCCTTTGCTGAGGCAGGGTCATCAAAAAGACCGTGCAAATAGGTCCCAATGATCTGACCATCACCGCTTAGAGCCCCGTCAGATGAACCGTCTACAAATCGAATAAATGGCTGATTTAAAGCTGGGCCACTAGATTCACCGCAGTGGATTTCATAACCGACCGCACGGGCTTTGCTAAAACTCAATGTGCCCTCACGCTGCCGCAATTGCTTGCTGGGCTTGAGGATAGTCTTCATTTCCAAAAATCCTAGACCTTCAGAAATGCCGGACACGCTTTCGACGCCGTTGCTATCATCAATACCCTCGCCCAACATTTGAAAACCACCACAGATACCTAACAGCTTTCCGCCGTAGCGCAAATGACGAGCAATATTGTCTGCACCTCCGTTTTTAACCAATAGGGCCAAATCCGATCTAACACTTTTCGAACCAGGTAAAATAAGCAAGTCACACTCAGGGATTCTATCCGCAGGTGACAGATAAGTAAGGTCAACCTGAGGGTGCAAACGAAGCGGATCAAAATCTGTGTGGTTGCTGATTCTCGGAAAAACGATAACCGCGACTTTTAGATGAGAAACCTCTAGGTCTAATAGCTGCTTTGCGTTAATTGCATCTTCTGCATCTAGGTAAAATTCTTTCAAGTACGGCAAAACCCCTATAACTGGCTTGCCCACTTTATCCTCCAGCCAGCGTAGACCTGATTCAAGTAATTTAATATCACCGCGAAACCGGTTAATGACAATACCGCAGACGCGGCCGCGCTCAGATTCGGATAGTAGTTCGAGAGTTCCCACTACTGTCGCGAAAACACCGCCACGGTCAATATCCGCTATTAAAACCACAGGGCAATCAACAGCCTCTGCGAAACCCATATTGGCTATGTCATTTGCCCGTAGGTTTATCTCAGCCGGACTGCCAGCGCCTTCAACGACAATGAATTCAAATTCTTTTTCCAATCTGACGTGAGATTCCAGAACAAAGCTTAGCGCGGTCTTCTTATAAGCATGGTATGACTGGGCATCCATGGTTTCTAGAACCTGCCCAAGCACAATAATCTGGGCGAAGCTATCCGCTTCGGGCTTAATCAAAATCGGATTCATATCATTGCGCGGCTCCAGGAAACAGGCTTGGGCCTGCACCGCTTGCGCTCTACCTATTTCGCCACCTTCGATCGTAACCGCGCTATTAAGCGCCATGTTTTGAGGCTTAAACGGCGCGACCTTAACTTGCCTGCGTGCGAGCAATCGGCAAAGACCAGCTACCAATACAGATTTCCCTGCATCCGAGGTCGTACCTTGTACCATTAAAGTTACGCTAGGCATTACGGTTTCGTTCTACAGAAATAAACCATCAAAGGTCAATCCCATTGCGCATCTTAATGCCAGCTTGGTAGGCATGTTTTATTGCTTTTATTTCGGATACAGTATCTGCGAAATCTTTGAGGGCTGCACCACCACCACGTCCGGTAATAACCACGCTTTGTGACTCCGGGCGATTTCTAATCGCATCGATAATCACGTCTTCATCGAGGTAGTTATAAGCGATCATATAGGTAAGCTCGTCGAGAACAACCAAATAGAGCGATTCATCTTTAAGCATCTTTTCAACGATGACCCAGAGTTTTTTGGCCGCTTCAATATCTTGAGATTTATCCTGTGTCTCCCAGGTAAAACCAGTACCCATTTGATGAAATTCAATCATATCGGTCATGGGTGCTAAAAATTCTTTCTCGCCAGTGAAATAAGTGCCCTTAATAAACTGTGCAATACCAACCCTATAGCCGTGTCCTAAACAGCGCAGCACCATACCAAAGGCAGAACTACTTTTACCTTTGCCATTGCCTGTGAGCAATAAAACAGTGCCGCGGTCGATTTCCGCTTTGGCGATGTTTGCGTCCACCTTTTCTTTCTGTTTTTGCATTTTTTCTTTGTGGCTAGCCATTTTTTTCAGTCCATCGCAGTACTAGAAAAGCAGGGGAAACTATCGGCAAAACCCATAAGCTGAGAGCTCTGGCCAATGATTTGAAAGAAGGGATGAGAAAAAATCAGGAAAAGACTATTCCTTGATCGATTCAGATAAGCCCTCCGCTTATTACCGAGCGATACTCAGACGCATTGCTGCAAGATATGAGAATCACATAGCTCAGGCCGGTGTCGGGCTTATTCCAATGACAAATGCCATGAGAAGTTACCGTTGCGGGGGCAGCCCAGGATTTGTGAGCCGTAAAGCTCAATATCACCTGCGTTCCCGTTTACCCTGTACTGATTTCAACCATCATACAGGCACCTAAAACTGTGGTGATTATAGAGACTAGTCCTTCGAACTGTCAAAGATCCAGTCTATAGATGTCAATTGACTCACCAAATGCTTGTCTATAGACTCCTCGCTGTCCGAACCAGACCATCTTGGTGCTCTGATACGAACATTCTTTATTAGGTGCCAGCGCTAGGTCGGCTGACTTAATTGGGAAGTTGGTGTAAATCCAACACTGCCCCCGCAACGGTAAGCCGCTGAAACCTCGATACGGGTTTCAAAAGCAAGTCCGATACCAGCCTACATAAAGTCACTACCAGATGCAGCGGAGGGCTACATCAGTGGAGGAATCTTGTTATCAGGATTCTCCTGCCTATTCCCTCCCTACTGAACCTGAAACTTATTAGCCTTCGCATTAGCGATTAGGCCCGCAGATTCATTGGGAACTAAAATGAAAAGCTTACCTTTTACCCTTTCTACAGTGGCAGCGGCATTGCTGTTGAGCCACAACGCACTTGCACAATCGACCGACCCATTAGAAGAAATCATCGTCGTCGCTAACCGCATACCGGTACCTGTCAAGCAAGTTGGCACTTCTGTATCAATCTTAACAAAAGAAGAAATCACCGCACGCGGCAATCAATCTCTTACTGACATTATTCGTCAACTTCCTGCGGTCAGCGTCTCTCGCAATGGCGGCATAGGCGCTGCGACCTCTTTACGTATTCGTGGTGAAGAAGGATTTAGAACCCTTTTACGCTTTGATGGCTTGAAGCTTGCTGACCCCAGCGGCACTCAAGTTGGCCCTCAGCTTCAACATGTCGTGAGCTCAGGTATAGACCGAGTTGAAATACTCCGCGGACCACAGGGATTGAGCTTCGGCGCCGACGCAGGTGGAGTTATCAACATCACCTCAAGCCGCGGCAGTAAAGGGCTTGACGGCAACATAGACATGCAATCGGGTAGCTTTGGAACAACTCAAGTTTCAGGCGATATAAGCGGCGGCAACGACACAGTCGACTTTTTTATAGCTGCTAGCACTTTAGAGGTTGACGGCTTTAATACCCGAGATTCAGACAATGTTTTAATGGATGACGACGGCTACGATAACGACACTATTCACGCCCGATTCGGTCTCAACGTCTCAGAGAATTTGAGAATCGACTTAGTGCATCGTGACGTAGATGCCAACGCACAATTTGACGGCTGTTTCTCCGGCGGCACAGTTCACGACTGTAATTCGATCTCTGAATTACAAGCCACCCGACTCGGCGCAGTTTACTCTACCGAATCTATGAGTCATTCCTTGGCATATTCCAATACAGAAAGTGATCGAGACAATCTTGCCCTTGGTGTTTCGTCTTTTACCGCACTTGGCGAATTAGAGCGCTGGGAATACGTCGGCCAACTTAAGAGCCTTGAACAACTCGACCTTGTGTTTGGTGTAGATCTAGAAGAAGAAAGCAACAATAATGCGACTCGCGATAATAAGGGCTTTTACGTTGAGGCCCTTAGCAAGTTTTCGGAAACACTGTTTTTCACTGCCGGTGTGCGTCAAGATGACAACGACGAGTTCGGTGAACACACAAGCTACCGAGTAACCGGCGCTTATTTGATGGAGCTTAACTCCACCGATACGATTAAATTCAAATCGAGTTTCGGAACGGGTTTTCGAGCACCAGCACCCGCCGAAGTTGCGTATAACGCAGGCGCATTTTCGTCTCCTCCGGCCTCGCTGGTAACGCTTAAAGAAGAAAATAGCCAAGGCTTTGAGATTGGTGTTGAATACTATGCCGGGACACGCCTTAAATTGGAAGCTGTTTACTTTGATCAAAAGATCGAAGATGCCATAGTTTTTGACATCGCGGGTTTCAGCGGCTACCTGCAAGATATCGGCACTAGCACGTCTAAAGGTGTTGAACTGTCTGGCAACTTTGCACTTAATAGTAATTGGAATCTAAACGCCAATTACACTTACAATGACACCGAACGCCCCAACGGCCTACAACGCAGACGTCGACCTGAAGCCTTGACCAATATTGGCGTCTCCTACAAGAGCACAGATGAGCGCTTATCTTTTAACGCGTTCTACCGCACCTCAGAAGACTCCATTGATGAGATTAGAGGTGGAGTGGTGTCCTTGGAAAACTTTGGCGTGTTGGATATAAATGCAAATTTCAAGATTAATGAAACAATAGAAGTCTACGCTAGAATTGAGAATTTTCTGGATGAAGAATACCAAGAAATATTTGATTATAATTCAGCAGACAGAAGCTCTTATGTAGGTCTTCGATTAAATTTCTAAGCCTGCATCCTTTTCAGTTAATAATGAACGGAGATAAACGTGTCAAAGCAGAATGATAGAAACGAACGTCATAAGAAAGCAATGGAACGTAAAAAAGCCCATATCGATGGCAAAATTGCACAAGCAACTATTGATAAGGGTCTTATGATAGTCCTCACCGGGAACGGTAAGGGTAAAAGTTCTTCTGCATTTGGCATGCTGGCCCGCAGCGTTGGTCACGGCTTACGCTGCGGAGTCATTCAATTCATTAAGGGCGTGTGGGAAACCGGCGAGCATCTTTTGTTTCAAGATCACCCACAGGTTGAATTTCATGTCATGAACACTGGCTTCACCTGGGAGACCCAAGACCGTGAGGCAGACATTGCTGCCGCGGTGGCTACATGGGAAAAAGCAGCTGAGCTATTGAACAATAAGGATGTTGACGTAGTTTTGCTGGATGAGCTCACTTACATGCTCACCTATGGCTATCTCGACAAGGAGATGGTGATTAGCGCATTAGAAAACCGCCCTCCGATGCAGCACGTTATCGTTACCGGTCGCAGTGCCTCAAAAGAACTTATTGAAATTGCCGACACGGTTACCGAATTAGGTGAATCTAAGCATGCGTTTTATGATGGAGTCAAAGTTCAGAAAGGAATCGACTACTAATCAGTTGGGTTAAGTCAGTTGGGTTAAGTCAGTTGCTATAAAGTCTACTCGCTAGTCTTTAACCAGCTTATAGTTGCCCGCAGCGTATTCGGCACCATTGTGAAACATGAGCGCCGAATACGTTTTCCCCTCAACAACATCAACACTAACCCTGCTATAGCAAGCGAAGGGTATAAAAAGCGGAAAGCTTTTATTTAACGGCATACCTAGAACGGTTGGCAGCACGACCCGCAGTACCCCACCATGAGTCACAACCAGAACATGACTTTTATCAGGCAATTCAGCCAATCCTTCAAATG
The DNA here is from genome assembly GCA_913031035.1 of uncultured Gammaproteobacteria bacterium. Taxonomy (GTDB): domain Bacteria; phylum Pseudomonadota; class Gammaproteobacteria; order Pseudomonadales; family Pseudohongiellaceae; genus UBA9145. The sequence goes on along the minus strand of CAJWGN010000003.1, from coordinate 25,467 downwards.
CTGATTGGATCCTTTCTTTAAAAGAAAGGTAGTCTTCACCATTTGGTGGCGCCAATGCGGCGAGGTCTGTCTGAAACGCTTTGAATTGCTCAGCAGCGACCTTACGCCAATCACTGATCAACATTCCATCCCAATCGCCATAGTCAATTTCCTGCCACTGATCCTCTATGCTAGCTGATAGTTTAACTGAGCCAGCAGTGCGGTCAGCGAACTCGCGACAGCGTAAAAGTGGTGAAGAGATTATGTGAGTCCAAGGAGGAGTAAGAGCTGATGCTTTGTGGCTACCATCCAATGCGGCTGCGTTGCGCATTTGAGACCAGCCTTGGGCTGTCAGCACCGGGTTTACTCTTCCCCGCAAGATGTCCCCACCCTCAGGCTCTCCGTGACGAATGAAATCAATAGTAATGCGTTTTTGTGGTGGTAAGTCTATGGCGCTCAAAAAGGTTAACTCTCTGCAAACTAAATAGAAGCCATGATGAATATGATGACGCGAATTTCAGCTACACCAATCTCAATTCAACTACATCATATGACCAAGCTTATCGACCTTAACAGCCAGGTAGCTTTCATTGTGAGGGTTTGAACCCATATGGATAGGAACAATCTCGGTCACCTGCACACCCATGCTCTCGAGTGCTTCGACTTTGCGAGGATTGTTCGTCATTAACTTAACCTTGCCGACCTTGAAGTGCTCAAACATGGGTTTGCAGATAGCATACTCACGACCATCGGCATCAAAACCCAACTGTTCGTTGGCCTCTACCGTATCTGCGCCTGAGTCCTGCAACGCGTAAGCTTTAATTTTATTTAGCAAGCCAATACCTCGGCCTTCTTGGCGTAGATAGAGGATTATGCCACTTCCCGCTTGCGCCACCGCCTGCATAGCGTGCTGCAATTGAGGCCCACAGTCGCAGCGCAAACTAAACATACAGTCGCCCGTCAGGCATTCAGAGTGAACCCGGCACAACACAGAGTCTACTGAATCTATATCGCCTAACACCAGAGCCACATGTTCTTTTCTAGTGGCTGTTTCTTCGAATCCGTGGATAGTGAATAGCCCCCACTGGGTGGGCAGTTGAGCCGATGCGGCAAAGGTTACTGGCAACAGATTTTCCTCTTTACGGGCAATGTGAATTGCCAACTACTTTTATATCTATAGACCTCACAGCAACCAAAATGCCAGAGCTTGGATACACAGAGCCGCTATTATACCTGCTAAAATGTCATCTAGCATGATTCCAACGCCCCCATGAACTTCTTTGTCCACCCATTTTATGGGCCATGGCTTCCATATATCGAAAATACGAAAAAATATGAAGCCCAATATTATCCAAATCCAGCCGCTAGGGGCTAGAAACATAGTAATCCAATAGCCTACAAATTCGTCCCAGACTATGCCTCCATGATCGTGAACACCAAGATCTTTGGAGGTCTTGTCACAAAGATAAATGCCTACCAAACTGGTTATTACAAGGAATACCGCGTAGCCCAACACTGACATTTCAGGCAGCAAACAGTAAATCGCTACTGCCATTGCAGTGCCAGAGGTTCCTGGCGCATAAGGCGATGCCCCGCTGCCCAAGCCAAAGGCAAGGAAATGTATAGGATTGCGCCAAACTGATTTTGGGGCACTGTTCATAGCAAACATGTCATTGGGGGTTAGCTAGCTGTTCTATATTAATCAAATGCAATACTACTGCCCTGAAGCCCTCGGAGCAAAGTGCTGATAAGCTTGATTGTGGCTTAGAATTTCAATGCCACTCCCATTTAGCAGGCGCAGCTTGCTCCCCGGAGTAATCTCGCCAATCTTCTGCAGGCCTAAATTGTGACTGGCAGCAATCCGGTAAAGTTGCTCCGTCACATGTGCAGGGGCTGTAAAGCAAAGCTCGTAGTCATCGCCGCCATACAGCGCAGCCTGTAAGCGGCCCTCCAAACTAACATGAGCCAGCGCGGCAAGTGAATATGGGATTAGAGTGCTATTCACTGTTGCACCAACCCCACTGCCGGCAAGTATATGGCCTAGATCGCCCACCAAACCATCAGAGATGTCGATACAGGCTGTCATCAAACTGGCCGCAGCTAGCGCGAAGTCTATTCGGGGCTCTGGCGCATAGTAAGCACCGCTGAGGTAGGCTCGATGCTCCTCACTAAGAGCGGCAAGGTCTAAAGCAATCGAACTTCCTAAATGGGATTGCAAACCCAAACTGCACAGCCCAATTGCACCGTCACCTAATGTCCCGGTTACAAATACGCCATCGCCACTTTGAGCGGTGCTTCTTAAAACCGGAGCATTGTCGAGATGGTATCCATGAACTTGTATCGCAATCACTATCGGCGTTCCAGCCGGTGAGCGGGTTAAGTCTCCTCCCACCAAAGGACAGTCAAAGCGCTTGGCCATTGAGGACAGACCTTCACTAAATCCTTCAAGCCAATCATTGTCTAAACTTGGCAAAGACAAGCCCAGGGTAAAGCACAGAGGTCTTGCTGTCATCGCGCTTAAGTCACTGAGATTAACTGCCAGCGCCCTACTTGCAACGTGCCGACCCTCTGCTTTGACAGGGAAGTGAACGCCTTCTACAAGCAAGTCCATAGACATGCTAATAGGCGCTCCTTGCGGAGACTCGATTACCGCGCCATCATCACCAATTCCTACGCTAACGCCGCTTCGGCTAAAGCCTAGCTTAGCGCTATTGAAGTACTGCGATATAGTGTCGAATTCGGAAAGACTCATAGTAGCAACAGTGAAGTGATAGCTTACTGATCGTTAAACGTTAATTAGGCCAAAGTTAAGAAATAGAAAAGCAGATGGCGCTGCAGATAATATTAAAAATAAAGAAACAACAACCTTTCCAATACAAAGGGCCAGATTTCCCTAACCCAATAGTTCAGACTACACATTAGGCACTGCGCTCTACTGCCCTTAAAGTTTTCGCCAACTTATCCAATACGCCGTTTATGTATTTATGACCATCGGTGGCGCCAAACACTTTAGCAAGCTCGACACACTCATTGATCACCACTCGATAAGGTACATCTATTCGGAAAGCCAACTCGTATGTGCCGAGATACAGCAAAGCCTTCTCGATAGGGTCTAATGACTTTAACTCCCTATCTATTACTGGTGCCAGGTGCTCATTGAGCTGTTCGACCTGTGCTGGGATTTCGACGAATATTTCACCAAAATAATCCCAGTCAACTTTCCCTTCCGTTTCTTCGCGGTATTGTTTAGCGATGTCCTTGGGATTGTCTTGCGTCATTAACCACTGATAAACCGCCTGCAAAATAACCCGACGGGCTTTACGGCGCTGGACTAAAGGAATTCGCTTTTGGTTTGAGCGAGTTGACGCGACCGAAGAAGGCTTTTTTTCAGCGCTCACTTAACTTCCAACTGGCGTGAAAGACTGACCATTTCCATCGCCGTGAGCGCTGCTTCTTCACCTTTGTTTCCCGCTTTAGTGCCCGCTCGCTCAATTGCTTGCTCAATTGAATCAACCGTTAAGACACCGAAGGTGACCGGCACTGAGCTATCAAGGCTAACGTGACTCAAGCCTTTAACGCACTCGCCTGCCACATAATCAAAATGCGGGGTACCGCCACGAATCACTGCCCCCAATGCAATCACTGCATCGAATGATTCTGATGCCAACAGCTTTTTGACCGCCAGTGGCAATTCAAATGCACCAGGCACCTTAATGATGGTGATGTCTTTCTCGCTAACACCATGCATCTTTAACGCTTCTAACGCTCCGTCTAAAAGGCGATCAACAATGAAGCTATTCCAGCGAGTTACCGTGATGGCATATTTTGCTGAAGCGTTGTTATAGTTACCTTCAATAGTTCTAATGTTCATATCCAATCCCTATTGCATTGCTCGCATGGCGAGATTAAAAATCCAAAATTTTTATAATTATTCATCCAAGCCTTCACGATCAAATGCCACAAAATCGACAACTTCTAAATCAAAGCCGGAAATAGCATTAAAGCGCGCGGGAAAACTAAGTAATCTCATCTTCCCCACTCCTACGTCCCGAAGTATTTGAGAACCCGTCCCTATGGTTAGATCACTACCGGTTCTGCTGGTCGGCTGGGCCTCACCAGGGGAACCAACGGCTGTTGCCAGATTATGAGCCATGTTTTGGCCATAGTCTTCTTCAGACAGCAGCACAGCAACTCCTTTGCCCTCTTCATTGATTCGTTTTAATGCCGAAGCAAAAGACCAACTGGTTCGACCAGAATTAAAGACTTCACAAGTATCTCGAACGGTATTAGGAATATGCACTCTCACCAAACAAGGCTCTCCGGCTTCAATTTCGCCTTTTACAAAGGCCAAATGCGTACTGCCACTGAGAGAATCTTTGTAGGTGTGTACGTTAAACTCGCCATGCTCTGTTTGTAAAACATTTGATTCCGTCCTCTCCACCGTATGCTCGTTGGCAATACGGTAGTGAATCAGGTCTGCAATAGTTCCGATTTTCAGCCCATGCTTTTTGGCAAACACCTCGAGGTCAGGCCTTCTAGCCATAGAGCCATCTTCATTCATTATCTCTACGATTGCAGATGACGCTGAATATCCTGCCATTCTTGCGAGATCACATCCAGCTTCGGTGTGCCCTGCTCGGCGAAGCACTCCACCGGGCTGAGCCATAATTGGAAACACGTGTCCAGGCTGAACAATATCCTCAGGCTGACTATCTCGACTCACAGCCACTTGAATTGTTCTTGCTCTATCTGCCGCGGAGATTCCTGTGGTAACGCCACTGGCCGCTTCGATCGAAACAGTAAAATTGGTTTCATAGGGCGTATTGTTGTCATCCACCATTAATGGCAACTTCAAATACTTGCACCGCTCAGGAGTTAAGGTCAGGCAGATCAAACCTCTTGCGTTTGTTGCCATGAAATTAACATCTTCTGTCCGCACTCGCTCTGCCGCGATGACAAGATCACCTTCGTTCTCGCGATCCTCATCATCCATCAACACAACCATTTTGCCTTGGCGGAGGTCGTCTATTATTTCTTCTATTGAATTCAATTCCATGGGCAAAAATCTAACTCTTTTAATCGTCGTTTATAAAATGGCGAAAATGCTGTTTTGCGAATGATAAGTAGTGCAAGTAAATGGCTTAAATCTCTAAGACTTACCAAACCCGTGCTCCATCAAATAGTCTTTGGTAATCCCACCCCCAGTAGACTCTTGAGCTCCAGTCATCAGCCGTTCTAAATAGCGAGCCACCAAATCAACTTCCAAATTGACTACTCGACCGACACCGTATTCACCGATAATCGTTTCTTCTTGAGTATGAGGGATAACATTAATCGAAAAACTATTCGCAGATACTTCATTGACCGTCAGGCTGGTACCATCAATACATATCGAACCTTTTGCAGCGATGTATTTTCTTAAGTCTTCCGGCACTGTAAAAGTCAGTTTGATACTTTGACCTTCTTGGCTGCTGGTGGCTAATTTTCCAACACCATCGACATGCCCACTCACGATATGTCCACCAAAACGATCAGTAGCCATCATGGCTTTTTCCAAATTGACCCGTGACCCGGGTTTTAACGAGCCTAGCGATGTGCAGCGTAAAGTCTCATTTGATACGTCAGCTCCAAAGCTTGAATCGGACATTTCTACAACTGTCAAACAGCAGCCGCTAACCGCGATTGAGTCTCCAAGTTTTACATCAGACATGTCCAGTTTTTCAGTCTTGAGCACTAGCCTCCATTCGGATTTGATTTCCTGCAGGCTTTTAACACTTCCGATGGCTTCTATGATTCCAGTAAACATTCTTTTAACTCATCTCTATCTACTAACTTTTAGACAGCACTTCCATCATTAGAAGGCCCCGTATTAACTTTAACCTACTCTCTTTCTATTCAGCGTCACTTTGAAGTGAGCCGCTGGGGATGAAAAGTAATCTTAATATCTTCCCCAATTTGGCTTAACTCGCCAACTTTGAACTCTGGGGCCTGAGCCAATTGGCTCAGCTCTTTAAGGTCAAGCAGTGGCTTTGACGTTGCACCTAACAGTTTAGGGGCTATGTAAACCACCAACTCATCGACTAAATTAGCGTCAACAAAGGCGCCGCACAAAATAGATCCCGCCTCTACTAATATTTCGTTGCACTCAATTTGGGCGAGCGATTCTAGCACAGATTGCAAATTGACTCTTTTTTGACCCTGAACAAGAGTCGCTGCGGTGCCAATGATCTCTACGTTGCAAGTAGTCGGAATGGATTTGCTGTACGCGCCTATTTCCTGTTCAGAAGCCACAGTAAAGACTTTCACCGAACCTACACCGTAAATTTTTGCGTTAGTGGGTGTGCGCAATTTACTGTCCAGGACAACCCGGAGAGGTTGCGTGCCAAGGGACATTTGATTGGAGACTTTCTCGGCTTCGGTCAAACCCAGCTCATCAATACGAACGTTCATCAACGGATCGTCTTTGAGTATCGATGCAACGCCAGTGACTATAGCGCTGACCGATGCCCGTAATCTCTGAACATCTTGGCGCGACTGCGCGCTGGTGATCCATTTGCTCTCGCCGCTGGCTAACGCGGTACGACCATCCAAGCTCATCGCGAGTTTGACTCTTACAAAGGGCAAACCGGTTTCCATGCGTTTGAAGAAGCCTGGATTTATCGACCTAGCAGGCCCATCGAAATCGGACAGGTGTGAAACCTTAATACCCGCCGATTCAATAATAGCCACACCTTTGCCCGCCACAGCAGGATTCGGGTCTAAAGATGCAATAACAACTTTACCAACACCTGCATTAACTAAGGCCTCGGCGCAGGGTCCAGTGCGGCCCTGGTGAGCACAAGGCTCGAGGCTTACAAATACAGTCGCGCCTTTTACATCCAAACCACTGGCTTGAGCATTGGCAAGAGCCATAATCTCGGCATGGGCCTGGCCGGGCATTTTATGCCACCCTAGCGCAAGCTTGCCGCTTTGGCACAGGATAACGCAGCCCACTCTGGGATTCGGGGCGGTATTGATAACGGTTTGAGCGAGATTAATTGCCTGTGCCATATGAACTGGCCAGTCAAGAAATTCAATGTCTAGCTTGACGTTAGGTATTATCTGCATGATAAATCTGATTGGCCAAGTTCAGAGGAATATAGTCATCAGGCCCCAAAAAAATACAGAGCCCCCGACCAACTATGTGAGCATTTTACAATATCTGACTCTAATCAGAATTGTCGCGAGACAAGCGGTCAATTTCTTCACGGAATTCGTTAAGATCTTTAAACGAGCGATAAACTGAGGCAAAACGAACAAAAGCAACTTCATCTAATTGACGAAGTTCTTTCATCACCTGCTCTCCCACATCACGAGACTGTATTTCTCGCTCGCCAGTAGATCGCAGATGCGCCTTAATTCGAGTCACTGCTTCTTCAAGGTTTTCGATGCTGACTGGGCGCTTCTCGAGCGCCTTACTGAAACCGGCAAGTAATTTGTCTTCATTAAATGGTTCACGAATCCCGCCTGCCTTAATAATTCGAGGCATTACTAATTCGGCAGACTCGTAGGTTGTAAAACGCTCTTGACAAGTAACGCACTCGCGACGCCTTCGAACGTGATTGCCCTCTGTAACCAGTCTCGAATCAATAACTTTAGTATCTACTGCGCTACAAAATGGACAATGCATAAATAACCTTTCATTCAGTATAGATTGTTGCCGTTTAGCCCTATCACTAAAACCAGCCCTAGCTGAGCACTTACATCTCCTGTTAAGAAGACATGTAGACAGGAAAATTAGCGCAAAGTTTAAGCACTTTTTCTTTTACGTCGTTGATAACCGTCTCGTCTTCTATGTTATCGAGAACATCACAAATCCAGCTAGTGAGATCGCTAATTTCGGCTTCCTTAAATCCGCGAGTAGTAATTGCTGGCGTACCAATGCGCAATCCGCTAGTGACAAAAGGAGGGTTAGGGTCATTTGGAACCGCGTTTTTATTCACCGTTATATTAGCGCGTCCAAGAGCTGCATCAGCCGCTTTACCGGTTATCCCCTGACGAATCAAACTCAACAAAAAAAGATGATCATCAGTGCCACCAGAGATAATATCGTAGCCACGCTCGATAAATATTTTCGCCATGAGCTGTGCGTTTTTGACCACCTGCTGTTGGTAGATCTTAAAGTCAGGACTCATAGCCTCTTTGAAGCAGATCGCCTTGGCGGCAATAACATGCATAAGGGGACCGCCCTGGCTTTCAGGGAAAACTGCAAAATTGAGCTTCTTCTCAAGCTCAGGGTTGGACTTCGCTAAAATGATACCACCGCGAGGCCCGCGTAAAGTCTTGTGAGTCGTAGAGGTCGTAACGTCGGCTATGTTAACCGGACTTGGGTAAACTCCAGCGGCTATCAAACCAGAAACATGGGCCATGTCCACTAAAAAGTAAGCCCCCACACTGTCGGCAATATCTCTAAAACGCTGCCAGTCTATGATTCGTGAGTAAGCTGAGAAACCTGCTACGATTAATTTGGGTTTGTGTTCTTGGGCAAGCGCGTTAACTTGATCGTAGTCAATCTCACCGGTTTCAGTGATGCCGTATTGCACCGCATTATAGATACGGCCAGAAAAACTCACACTAGCACCATGAGTTAAATGACCACCGTCCGCCAAACTCATACCAAGGATTGTGTCGCCAGGCTTGATCAATGCCATGTAAGCCGCGGCATTCGCCTGCGAACCAGAATGGGGCTGAACATTCGCGTAATCGGCACCGTATAGTTTTTTAACACGGTCAATGGCGAGAGTCTCCACCACGTCCGCATGCTCACAGCCACCGTAATAGCGCTTGCCCGGATAGCCCTCAGCATACTTATTGGTCAAAACCGAACCTTGCGCCTCAAAAATGAGCGGACTGGCGTGGTTTTCTGAGGCTATTAATTCAATGTGCTGCTCTTGCCGAGTACGCTCAGCTTCGATAGCAGCGCTGATTTCCGGATCAAACTCAGAAATACTCATATCGGAATTAAACATCGAAGTCTCCATGGTAGTTGAGGCGTTTTGAGAAGGCGACATTCTACATGATGACCGTGCGATGAGCACCCGAAATCTAGTCACTAACAAGGGTTTTGGCACCCAAATTGACAACAGCTATGCCATAATGACGATCTATTTTTTTAGCAAGGTTTTATGAAATGGCCCAGTTTGTTTACACCATGCATCAGGTTGGCAAAGTCGTTCCTCCCAAGCGTGAGATTCTCAAAGATATATCTCTGTCTTTTTTCCCAGGCGCAAAAATTGGAGTACTTGGGCTCAACGGCTCTGGTAAATCGACTTTGCTGAGAATCATGGCTGGACTAGATACTGAGTTTAACGGCGAAGCCAGACCCCAGCCGGATCTTAAAGTGGGCTATTTACCCCAGGAACCGGAACTCGATGAAACTACCGACGTTCGCGGCAACGTCCAACAGGGCGTCAAGGAGATTATCAACCTGGTCGAGCAGTTCAACGCCATCAGTGACAAATTCGCCGAACCCATGAGCGACGATGAGATGACGTCCCTGCTGGAGCAGCAAGGCAACCTGCAAAATGAGATTGATGCCGTCGATGGCTGGCAAATTGAACGAACCCTTGAGCGAGCAGCGGATGCTTTGCGCCTGCCACCATGGGAGGCAGACGTTTCCCTTTTATCCGGCGGAGAAAAACGCCGGGTCGCGCTATGTCGTTTATTGCTATCCAAGCCAGATATGCTTTTGCTCGACGAACCAACCAACCATTTGGACGCGGCCAGTGTGGCGTGGCTCGAGCGGTTCCTACAAGATTACACAGGCACAGTTGTGGCAATTACCCACGACCGTTACTTCCTCGACAATGCTGCAGGCTGGATTCTGGAACTCGACCGCGGCCACGGTATCCCTTACGAGGGCAATTACACGACATGGTTAGAGACGAAAGAAAGTCGACTGCAGACGGAGGCCAAAAAAGAAGCCGCTCACGAGCGCACAATCAAATCCGAATTAGAGTGGGTGCGTTCCAATCCCAAAGGCCGCCAGTCCAAGAGCAAGGCAAGAATCGCACGCTTCGAAGAGCTCAACTCACAAGATTTTCAGAAGCGCAATGAAACTCAGGAACTGTATATCCCGCCGGGACAGCGCCTAGGTGACAAGGTTCTTGAAGTAAACAAGTTAAGCAAAGCCTTCGGCGATAAAAGCTTAATCGAAGATCTAACTTTTTCGGTTCCCAAAGGCAGTATTGTTGGCATCATCGGCGGCAACGGCGCCGGTAAAACCACTTTTTTGCGTATGTTAGTAGGCTCCGAGCAGCCCGACAGCGGCACTATTGATCTAGGGGAAACTGTTGAGCTTGCCTATGTAGACCAAAGCCGCGATGAACTGAACGGTGATAACACCGTGTGGCAGGAAATCTCGGACGAGCAAGAACAGATTCAAGTTGGCAGGTATGAAGTGTCTTCAAGAGCCTATGCTAGCCGCTTTAACTTTCGGGGTGGCGACCAGCAGAAATTCGTCAAAGATTTATCCGGCGGCGAGCGGAACAGGCTCCATATGGCCAAGCTGCTTAAGCGCGGCGGTAACGTGCTATTACTCGATGAGCCTACTAACGACCTCGACGTGGAAACACTGCGCGCTCTGGAAGAAGGTATCTTGGCATTCCCCGGCTGCGCCATTGTGGTATCTCACGATCGCTGGTTTTTAGACCGCATTTGCACTCACATCCTAGCTTTTGAAGGGGACAGCGAAGTGGTCTGGCATGAAGGTAACTATACGGACTATGAAACAGAACGCCGCAAAAGGCTTGGAGACGGTGCCGAACCGACTCGGATCAAATATAAAAAGCTCAGCGTTTAGCCCCTAGGACCAAAACGGGTCGGTGTTGGAGTTAGTGCTCTGAGCTAGTGCTGGAGTATTTACTCTGACACCGACTTCCGCTTTTATCTAGGCTCTGCTTTTAACGCTCAGTAAATTTCCTCAGCCATAACAGCTGAGGATTTCCACAAACCTGATTAATACACCCCAAAACTCTGACAAATAAAGCCACTAGGTACCCCTTCGCTAGACAAAATCACAGCTAAGTCTTGAATACCAAGAATTGCCGGCCAAAATCCTGCTATTAGCACCGAGCTTAAAAACCCTTTTTTTTGACAAACTCTAATGCAGTTTTTTGATCGTTTTTGCCCAATGACTTGAACTTTGTATTCCACACCTCCTAACCTGAAACTGCCAGATTTAAGCCCTAAGAATAGGTAGCCACTACCCTAATCTCCAGCCTCGCCAAGCTATGCTCGACCTACCAAAACCAATTCTCTTAATTCTTGATGCTTTTTAAAGACAGTAGCCCCACTAAACCCAAGCGATTATTTCCACATGCGTCTATAACATGTGGTCTATAAGTAGGCAGTTGGTCGTTTCATGGCTGCGAGAATAAATAACCTGCCGTTTGCATGACATAGCCGATTAGCATGGCGCTAGCTTTAACTTTCCACGACACCGAAAAACCAAGCATCGAGACAAGAAACGGCTCACTCAGCTGCGGGCTATAAAGCGGGTCGAGCACCAACTCTACCTGCTTTATAGCCCGCATCCATACTGAGCATCGGTCCACTTTCTAGGCGGTTTGCGATATAGTGCGGTTTTGCTCTATTTAATACCTGACTAAATTAGTCGGGTATTGTATAATTTGGTCTCGCAATCAAAGAATCAGCTCGACAACCCCCACAGTTGACGGCAAATTCAAATGTAAGGGCATCACAGCCCACGATTAGAAAAAACGGAGCGACTATTTATGGCGACCACAGATCAAGAGGTGAGAGAACTCATCAAGCGGGAGTACGAACATGGCTTCGTGACTGAGATCGAATCAGACACTTTTGAGCCAGGCCTCAGTGAAGACGTAATTCGCCGCCTTTCAAACCTCAAACAAGAACCCGAGTTCATGCTTGAGTGGCGACTCAAAGCCTATCGCCGCTGGTTGGAAATGGAGGAGCCAGAATGGGCACACGTTGATTACCCAAAGGTTAAATACAACGATATTTCCTATTATTCCGCGCCCAAACGCCCGGAAGATATGCCTCAGAGCCTGGACGAAGTCGACCCAGAGCTGCTGCGCACTTATGAAAAACTAGGCATCCCACTGCACGAACGAGCCAAACTGGCCGGTGTTGCTGTAGATGCGGTATTCGATTCTGTCTCTGTTGCCACCACGTTTAAAGAGCCTCTAGAAAAAGCCGGCGTTATCTTTTGCCCTATTTCAGAAGCCCTACAAAAATACCCTGAGCTGGTGAAGAAGTACCTAGGCAGTGTTGTTCCCGTGGCTGACAACTACTTTGCTGCGCTGAACTCAGCGGTGTTCTCAGACGGTTCCTTTGTCTATATCCCTAAAGGTGTGCGCTGCCCATTAGAGTTATCTACCTACTTCCGCATCAACGCCGCCAACACAGGCCAGTTTGAGCGCACCCTAATCATCGCCGACGAAGGAAGCTATGTTAGCTATCTCGAAGGCTGCACCGCACCCATGCGGGATGAAAACCAACTCCACGCCGCGGTCGTGGAGCTGGTGCTTCTGGACGATGCTCAAATTAAATACTCCACCGTGCAAAACTGGTACCCGGGTGATGAAACAGGCAAAGGCGGCATCTATAACTTTGTTACCAAGCGCGCCGCCTGCAACGGCAAAAACTCCAAAGTATCTTGGACTCAGGTCGAAACCGGCTCCGCTATCACTTGGAAGTACCCCAGCTGCATCCTTCGCGGTGACAACAGCGTGGGTGAGTTCTATTCGGTCGCCCTTACCCATAACTACCAGCAAGCCGATACCGGCACAAAAATGATCCATCTCGGTAAAAACACACGCAGCACAGTGATTTCAAAGGGCATTTCCGCAGGGCGCAGCTCCAACGCTTACCGTGGCCTCGTGAAGTTCAATCCGGGAGCCGAAGGGGCTCGAAACTTCACTCAATGCGACTCATTGCTGATCGGCGACCGCTGTGGCGCCCACACGTTTCCGTATATAGAAAGCAAGAACAAGTCAGCAATCGTAGAACACGAAGCAACCACTTCAAAAGTCAGCGAGGAACAGATGTTTCTATGCCGCCAGCGCGGCATAGAACCTGAGCAAGCTGTATCTATGATCGTTAACGGCTTCTGTAAAGAAGTGTTCAAAGAGCTTCCTATGGAGTTTGCGGTAGAAGCCGGCAAGCTACTGGAAGTCAGCCTAGAAGGCTCTGTAGGTTAATGTTTAGCCAGCCAAATCTGACTTGGAGTCTATATTTAATGGACACGTTGTTTGATTGGGCTGGTTTTAATTAAGCTACTTCTTTATTAGACCCGATTTATTAGACCCGATCTTAGTGAGCTAGATTTTAGTGAGCTATATCTTTTAAACCAGATTTTATTGACCCGAATTCAAAGCTACAAGAGAGAACTGCAAATGCTAAGCATCAAAAACCTACACGCCTGCGTCGAGGGTAAACAGATCCTCAACGGCATCAACTTGGAAATCAAAGCCGGCGAAGTCCATGCCATCATGGGCCCCAACGGCTCTGGCAAAAGCACCCTGTCACAGGTGCTGGCAGGTAACGAGGCATTTGATGTCACTGCAGGCGAAGTTTTCCTTAACGGCGACAACTTGTTGGACCTAGCTACCGAAGAGCGTGCTCGGGAAGGCGTATTTTTGGCGTTTCAGTACCCAGTTGAAATTCCCGGTGTCAGTAATCTGCAATTTCTGCGCACCGCAGTTAATGCCATGCGCAAGCACCATAGCAAAGAGGACATGAACGCAGCAGAATTCATGAAGCTGGCCAAAGAAGTTTCCAAACAGGTAGACCTTGACCCAGCCTTTCTGAAGCGCGGCGTTAACGAAGGTTTCTCCGGTGGAGAAAAGAAACGTAATGAAATCATGCAAGCGCTATTGCTACAGCCGAAACTAGCCATTTTAGATGAAACCGATTCTGGCCTGGATATCGACGCCCTGAAAGTTGTTTCTGACGGCGTCAACGCCCTGCGTGCACCCGATCGCTGCATCATCATGATTACCCACTACCAGCGCTTACTAGACCATATTGTTCCAGATTACGTGCATGTTCTGGCCGATGGGAAAATAATCAAATCTGGCAGCGCCGAGCTGGCCCTAGAGTTAGAGGCAAAAGGCTACGGCTGGCTCGGAATCAAAGACGAAGCTGTTGCCAACCAATAATCAAGAGGTCGCGTAATGAAAACTGCACCCATGCTTTCCAGCGCCTTTCTGCAACCGGCAGGACAGGCGCTGCCGACAACGCTTCTGGCGCTACGCTTTGATAGGGCCAGCTCTTTGGCGGACTTATTACTGCCCACGCGCAGAACTGAAAACTGGAAATACTCTGCCAAGCACCTAAAACTGACCGACGAAATGGCTAGCTCTTTGCCTTCTGACGCCAGTGTCGAAGCTGCGGATATTTCGGGCTACACCGTAGTTCTAGTCAACGGTGTTGTGCGCCCCGAGGTCAGCAACTATCCATCTATAGAAGGTCTGAGCATTCAGCGCTTCAGCGAGCTCGACGTAGATGACGCTGCACTTGCCGCCGATCTAATAGGCAAATCTATCAGTGATCAGCCGGCTAAATCCGGCTCAGTAAATCTGTCACAGCTCAACGGCGCACGCTTTGAAGACGGCCTGCTGATTCAACTCAAACCCAATACCGTTTTAGACCAACCGCTGTTTGTAATTCACCATACTACAGCCAGTCATAGTGGTTCCGCCTACCCTCGCATTTTGGTGGCCGTAGGTCGCAACAGCCAACTCACCGTGGTGGAAGATTACGTATCCAGCGGTGACTGCTCGGTAATGGTCAACACGACTACCGAATTCAACCTCGACGATGGCGCTAATGTGACCAGTATTCGCCTGAACACCGAAGGCCAAGCTGTTCAGCACATGGGCACAACCGGCGTGCGTCAGCAGCGCAGTTCACGCTTCGAGAGCCACAGCGTCGGCTTTGGCGGCACCTTACGCCGGCACGATCTCCATGTTCGCCTTGAAGGCGAAGGCGCCGAGTGCAAACTCAATGGAGTTGTAGTAACCCAAGGCACTCAGCATTACGACAACCACACCACCATCGAGCATGTTGCTGCCAACTGCAACAGCGAGGAAACCTACCGCAATATTGCGGCAGACAAGTCCCATGCTATTTTTAACGGCCGTATTCACATTCACCAGGATGCGCAGAAATCCAACGCCAACATGAGCAATAAAAATCTATTGCTCACTAACGGCGCGGAAATCGATACTAAACCGGAGCTAGAAATATACGCCGACGATGTAAAGTGTGCTCACGGCGCAACCATCGGCCGGCTTGATGACGAGTCAATATTCTATTTGGTATCCCGAGGCCTTAGCCGTCGTGATGCCAAGGTGCTATTGACCATGGCATTTATCAATGAGCTGGTCGACCAGATTCCGGTAGAGCAGGTGCGTGAATCAGCCAACATCGGCCTAAACCAGTTTTTCGATCAGGCATTTCAGGAGGTATAACGGGTATGAATACTGCATCCGTAGCACAGACCACCCAGCCGTTGTTTGACGTTCAGGCGGTACGTGGAGATTTTCCGATACTCTCCCAGCAGGTGAATGGCAAACCATTGGTATACTTGGACAACGGCGCCTCGTCGCAACGCCCAGAAGCGGTTTTGCAGGCTATGGACAGCTACTACCGAGAAATGCACTCCAATGTACATCGCGGCGCTCACACCCTAGGTGACCGCGCCACCGACGCTTTTGAAGGCGCCCGCATCAAGGTCCAGCAGTTTCTGAACGCAGCCAGTGCACAACAGATCATATGGACTCGGGGCACCACTGAAGCGATCAATTTAGTCGCCCATGGCCTCGCAGCGCAGCTCAAGCCAGGTGATGAAATCTTACTAAGTCAGATGGAACACCACGCCAATATTGTACCGTGGCAGATGCTGGCCGAGCGCACAGGCGCCAAGGTAGTCCCCATTGAACTCACCCCAAATGGCGAGTTGGATATGGAGTCTTACGACTCGCTACTCAGTGAGCGCACCCGCATACTCGCCATCACACACGTCTCCAATGTTTTGGGCACCATAAACCCAGTTGCCGAGATGGTAGCTAAAGCCAAAGCTCATGGGGTGATCACGCTGATCGACGGCGCTCAAGCGGTACCACATTTTCAGCCCGACGTTACGGCGCTGGATTGCGATTTCTACGTGTTTTCAGCCCACAAGCTGTTCGGTCCCACTGGCATTGGCGTGCTGTACGGCAAAGTTGAATTGCTGGAAGCCATGCCCCCCTGGCAAGGCGGCGGCGAAATGATAGAAAAGGTTAGTTTTGCAGGCACCACGTACAACACACTGCCCTACAAATTCGAAGCTGGCACACCGGCTATTGGCGAGGCCGTCGGATTAGGCGCAGCTATTGATTATCTGGCAAACCTAGACCGAAGCGCGATGGAAGTCGCCGAGAACGGACTGCTGCAGCGCGCCAACGAACTAGTGCCCAGCGTACCTGGCATGACGGTAATTGGCACTGCGGCTAATAAAGTGCCGCTAATGTCGTTCAAAATTGACGGGCTTCACCCCAGTGATATTGGTACTCTACTAGATCAGCAGGGTATAGCCGTGCGCACTGGCCATCTCTGTGCCATGCCTTTGATGGAGCTTTACGGACTTCCCGGCACGGCGCGGGCTTCATTTGCGTTTTACAATACGCAGGAAGAAGTTGAGCAGCTGTTTGCAGCTCTGCAAAAAATACAACGTCTGTTTGCCTAATGGAGGTGGAATCATGACAGCTCAAATATTCAATCCGACCGCTGCGGTTGCAGTTACGATGACTCCCAGCGCGATCGAGCACGTTCGCAAGCAGTTGAAAAAAAACCCGGAGGCCTTAGGCATTCGCTTAGCGATTCGAGAAAGCGGATGCTCCGGCTTCAAGTACGAAACCCAATGGGTGGAAGAATCCAGCAAGGAAGATCAGATTTTTCATCTCGACGGCGTAGACGTGTTTGTAAAAACCATACACTTACCACTAGTGAACGGTATTGAAATAGATTTTGTCACTGCAGGGGTAAACTCCACTTTTGAATTTCGTAACCCCAACGCCACAGCAGAATGCGGCTGCGGCGAAAGCTTCACAGTGACGTGACGGAGTAGAAGATGGAAGAACGGGAAGTTGTAGTAACCACACGCGAGGTAGAAGCACTCCTTGTGCCATCAGGTACGGAAATCATGATTCCGGCGAATTCCTTCATTAGCATCACCCAGTCGCTAGGTGGCACCTATACCGTAGCGGTAAACGGCAATATGGCGCGCATTGAAGGCTACGACGCCGATGCTTTAGGAAAAGAGCCACAGGTCAGTAGCTTTGAAGCTACAGACGACGGCTCAGTCAACGAAGATCAGCTGTGGGAAGCCATGGGCAACTGCTACGACCCAGAAATCCCCGTCAGCGTGGTAGAAATGGGCCTGATTTACAGCTGTAAGATAGAGAAAGATCCCGAAGTGGGCAACCACGTTGAAATTACCATGACCCTTACAGCCGCCGGCTGCGGCATGGGCCCGGTGATTGCCATGGACGTAAAAACTAAGCTAGAACACGTACCCAATGTAGACAAAGTTACCGTAGAAATAACCTTTGATCCACTGTGGAGCAAAGACATGCTCTCCGACGAAGCCAAACTGGAACTAGGAATGATTTAATGAACGCCAGTGATTTTAACAACAACTCGCTGGGTACCAGCACCACATTGGAAGATGTCTTCGACGCCTTTGAGTTTCTCGACGACTGGGAAGACCGCTACGCCTTTATAATTGATCTGGGCAAGCAGTTGCCGCCGTTTCCAGAATCCCAGCGCACAGAAGTAAACTATGTTCACGGCTGCCAGAGCCAGGTGTGGCTAATCCACCATTACGACAAAGACAGCGGTAAACTTCTTCTGTTGATCGATTCCGACGCCATCATTGTGCGCGGACTAGCAGCGATTATTCTAGTGGCGCTGAACAACCGCACACCAGCAGATTTGCTGGCAACGGATATTGACAAGCTATTTGAACGGCTAGATTTGTTCCGCCATATTTCACCAACGCGCGGTAACGGCCTGCGCTCGATGATCAGTAAGATCCAAAAACTAGCAACTGCGCAAGCGGCTTAACGGTCCAACATCCTGGCAGAAAATGACTATGCTGTAAGGCTCCAAGATGTCGGAGCAATTGCTCGACCACCGACCACCTACTGACTCTCGTCCAACTACTCTCACGCAATACAGCGGCTACTACCTTTAATCATATCAGCAACTAGCAAACACGAAAGCCCTAATGGTTGTCTTTTTCCGCATACCCCAATCCCGAAAATTGAGGCCGTTCGAGACTGCTTAAAACTCCGTACTACCCCTTAAAACTAAGTGCCGCAGAATGTCTCATACTGGTCCATAAACTCTTTAGGCGCCGGTGTCGCGTAGCGCGAAAGCGTTGGCCTCTCTTCAAAGGGAGTTTTAAGCACCGCAAGCAATTCCTCGAATGGCGCCAAGTCACCCTCAGATGCTGCATCTAAAGCTTCTTCTACCAAATGGTTACGCGGGATGTAGATTGGGTTAACCGAACGCATTCTCTCAGCCGTGTCCGATGCAGACTGCTGGGCAGTCCTTTGATGCCAGCGAGCTAGCCAGTCAGCGAGTATATCTCCGGCAGGAAACAACGCTTCAAGTTTTTGCAAATTACCATCAGCGGCGTCCGCAAGCCTTCGCCACGCCAGCGTGTAGTCAACCGAGTGCACCTTCAGCAAATTCAGCCAATCCTTCACCAGCAACTTGTCGCCGTCGATATCCGAACTGGGGTTTTCTAATCCTAGTTTGTTTTGCGCACCAGCTAACCATAGCTTTTCATAGTGAGGTATAAAATCGTTCAGGATCGCTTCCACTTTCGGGACGGCGCCCTCAGGATCGTCTTCATCAATCAACGGAAGCAATGTCTCGGCCAATCGAGTCAAATTCCACTGAGCTATCTGCGGCTGATTTTTATAGGCGTAGCGCCCTTGTTGATCAATCGAACTGAATACTGCATCCGGGCTAAAAGATTCCATGTAAGCGCAAGGACCATAGTCAATCGTCTCACCAGAGATAGCCATGTTGTCGGTGTTCATAACACCGTGAATGAACCCAACCAGCATCCAATTCGCGATCAAAGCGGCTTGACGTTCGGAGACCTCTTGCAGGAGCGCTAGATAACGGTCGGGATCATTATCGTTGTCGGCACTGATCTGCGGATCGTGCCGCTCGATAGCATAGTTGGCCAACTGACGAACCTGATCCCATCGCTGCCGTGCTGCAAAAAACTGAAATGTTCCAACGCGAATATGGCTGGCAGCGACGCGAGTAAGGATCGCCCCGGGCAAAGGTCGCTCGCGATACACTAATTCGCCTGTGGCAACCGCCGCCAAGGCACGCGTGGTCGGAATACCAAGACAGTGCATTGCCTCCCCGATCAGGTATTCACGCAGTACCGCTCCAACCGCCGCCTTACCGTCGCCGCCGCGAGAAAACGCCGTCGGCCCGGAACCTTTTAAAGCAATGTCCCTGCGATCTCCATTGGACCCTGCCACCTCACCCAACAGCAAGCCGCGTCCGTCACCCAACTGAGGGGAGAATCCGCCAAACTGATGCCCAGCATAGGCTTGTGCGAGCGGGCGAGAGCCATCCAGCAATGTCTGTCCCGAGAAAACCTGAGCCAAGTCCTGTGAGACCAGCGCCTCTAGACCTAATCCAAGTTCGGTGGCGAGTGAGGCGTTGAATTGCAGCAGTTCTGGCTCCTGAACAGCCATCGGCTGACACTCGACGTAGAAATCTAGCAGTTCTTCAGCGTAACTGTTGCTAAAACAAAATGGAGCGGTTGGTTCTTGCATTCCTTGTTCCTTGAAACCGCCGAGGCAGTTTGCGACTTTTGATAGTGTTAGTTAAACGTTTGCACTGTAGCGCGCGTCATAGCGAAAATTAACGACGTGACTGACCTTTCCCGAACTCGGCCGTCTATTCCTTGCATGAGCTGATGAATGATTCTTGTCATTATTCTTTTAGTTATGAAACCTCAATTGACGAGGTAAACAGGTCGCGGCTCCGAGATGACATACATGGTAACCGGTTAGTAACCGCTGCCCAAGTCAGAGGAGATTCGGATGTTGAAACTTCTTGGCTGGGTCAGGCAAGGCGGTAGAGTACTTACTCTGACTGCTATCCATTAACGACGCAAAACTCGGTTCATAGTCGAGTTCACCTCAGGAATCATTGGAGCAGTTATTGAGGCCCAAGCTCTACATTACCAATCAGAGCACTCTAGTAGAGCCATGAGCTATCGCCATTTATAGCAGTTAGCTGACGCAGTTACTGCAGAAAAGGCCCACCCAGAGCGCTAATTCATTTACCGGAGATAATCTATCGGCGCTTTTAGTCAAGTTGACCCACCCCTATTCTCATGGTGATTCTGTGTCAGTAGATATAGACTGAAAACAGATCGGTAGAACGGGTCAATAGAACAGGCCAATAGAACCCGTCAAAAGAGGCTTCCCAATGACCAAACCGTTTATTTTGCTAATCCTAGCCCTACTGACTCTCCCCGCTACAGCGCAAGACTCAGCCATCGACCCAGACAAACAGGCAGCAATTGAAGAGCTAATGAGAGTCACCGGCGCGTTGCAAGTTGGCGAGCAATTCGGACAAGCCATGACATAACAGATGACAACGGTACTTCAGCAAACCTGCCCCGATATCCACCCCAGAGCGCTTGTAATCGTCACCAAAGAAGTTCAGGTGGTGATGGCTGCGGAGACGGCCAGCGGGTCTATTGAAAACCTATTCTTTCCACTTTATGACAAGTATTTCACGCTTGCAGAAATTCAAGGGCTCCTCGATATCTATGAAACCGAAATAGGCAAAAAATCTATCGAAGTTCTGCTCAGCTTGAACAAGAATCTATGCAAATTGGACAAGCTTGGTGACAGCACTAGGGCCAAAGATTGCGCAGCGTATGAGAATGGCTTAAAAAGGAATAGAGATCGACTCGCGAAATCAGACAGTCTTGGGCACACCGCTCCTAATCAAAGAGCCCATCCTCGCTCAAACTGTGGGATGACTGCCAGTTAACATTATAAATTTGAGATTCAACCGAACCGGGAAATAACCTAATGCACAACAAACCACCCTGCAATTGGCTATGCTTACTTTGCGCTTTACTCATAAGCGGCTGTTCGCAATTTACCACAGCGCCCTCCTTAAATTCTTCAAGCATTCTTATCAAAAACGCCATTATTGTGGATGGCACAGGAGGGCTAAGGAGCACCGGCGCAGTGAGAATTAAAGACCAATACATTGTCGCCATCGGTGCGTTGGAAGCTTTAGAGGGTGAACAGATTATCGATGCCGGCGGCCTAGTTATTGCACCCGGCTTTATCGATACACATAGTCATCACGATGTTGGACTCGCTGATAATCGAGATGCTCTGCCGCTATTAACCCAAGGCATAACAACTTCGGTATTCGGCCAGGATGGGGGCCACTCTCTGCCCCTGCAAAACTTGTTTGACGATTTTGATGCGAATCCCAGCGCCGTTAATTTCGCCTCCTATGTCGGGCACAATACACTGCGCGAGGAGGTGATGGGCCAGAATGCCAATCAACAGGCAAGCAGCGCAGAGATCGCCGCCATGCAAGCGCTGCTTAAATCTGAGATGGACTCAGGAGCGCTAGGACTCTCTACCGGATTGGAGTATGAGCCCGGTCTGTACTCTACCCGCGAGGAAGTGCTCACCCTCGCGAAAGACACAGCTAAGATCGGCGGCAGATACATCTCTCATATGCGCTCTGAAGATCGTTTCGTCTGGGACGCAGTCGATGAGATTATAAACATTGGCAGGGAAACCGGCATGCCGGTGCAAGTGTCACATATTAAGCTCGCAGCGAAGGGCCTATGGGGTCAATCTGAGCGTATGCTTGGGTTACTTAATGGGGCTCGGGCGGAAGGAATAGACATCACTGCCGATCTCTATCCTTACGAATACTGGCAGTCCACCATCTGGGTGCTACTGCCTAATCGAGATGCGGACGATTTGGAGGAGATAAAATACGTCCTAGACGAACTAACTCCTGCCAATGGGATTATTTTTACTCACTTCGAACCTGACCCTAGCTATGTGAACAAATCGGTTGCTGAGATTGCGCTTCTGCGAGGTACAACTGAAGTGCAGACTCTGTCAAACTTAATGAAAGAGGCCCAGATCTGGTCAGCGGCAAACGATGACAGGTCAGCCGAATCGATCATGGGAAGATCCATGAGTGAAAGAGATATTGAAACGTTCGCTCAATGGCCGCATATCAATATCTCAAGCGATGGAGGGTTTCAGGGGCATCCGCGAGGCTACGGCACTTTCCCCAGAATATTCGCGAACTATGTTCGCGGCAGCAGCGTGTTAAGTGTCGAGAAGGCAGTCGAAGCGATGACATCAAGGGCGGCCCTGCATATGGGCTTTACCGATAGAGGCATTATTCAACCTGGGTTCAAAGCCGACCTAGTTCTTTTCGATCCTGAGACTATGCAAGACCATGCGAGCATAAGAGACGGGCAGGTGCTTTCCAGCGGCGTAGAAAAAGTATGGGTTAACGGTGTGCTCGTCCTTGATAAAGGCGAACCTACCGGGGCTAGATCGGGACAAGTGCTGCGGCGTTAAGCTTGCGCTAACAGTTCGGTACATTTATAAATCTGAAGAATCCAGCTGAACAGCTCCAAAGTTGGCTGTCTCCCGGCACTGTCTAAGCCCCGAAGCTGCAAACCTAAACTGTTATAACCCGGCAAAGCCCAACGCCACCAACGGGCTACCTTTTGATCCGCTGCTAGCTCTGAATTCAGGCGGAATATAAAACTCCTAATTCCTTCGAGTAAAACTATAAGGGCTAAAAAAACACTCTCTGGCACCCTTCACTATCAGCACCAGCTATTAGCAATTTGTTACCTACCATTGCCCTGAGCTTGCACCCAACGCATACAGCTATAAAACGGACGCGCATATTTTTGGACAGTAATTCCAATTTATTTAAGTTTTATCTTACAGCGCAAGCTGGCTTTAATGCAGAGCTTGCGAAATGCCGAACAGCGTATCTTTTACTGAGGAAAGGGGGATGGCCATATAGTGGTTTGTGATACAGGATTTCTGAATCGAAGCAGCTAACTTATCAGGCCCCTACCGGCCAAATAACGTTTGTTTTTCTCTTGGAAGCTACTTAAGCTTAGCCTAGCTGCCGAACCTGCAGACCCAATAACAAAAATTAATCAGGTAGAAATTTATGGGATTATTGCATTCATCTGCAAGCACACTATCCAAGTTAGGAGGCACAAAAGCTGCTGGGAGGTTATTAAGCCTGGCAGGACTCCTCTCGCTAACGCTGCACTGTGCAACACTTTACTCCCAGCCACAAAACTCTGCAAACTATACATCTGCCTCCACGCAGGTTACCGGACCCGTGCCGGTTACACCTGAATCTCATCCCTTTGGGGCTGCTGGACATACTTTGCAGCCACAGAATATGGCGGAATTTGGATACGTCGAAGAAGAATTTTTTATCAGCGGTAACGCCAACGTTTATGATTGGCCAGAGCGCGGTAAATTAGAAATTCGCACCCCGGATGTTCCCTATACAACTCGCCTGCTGATTCGCCGCCCAGTAAACGCAGCCCGCTTCAGTGGTAACGTCATCGTCGAGATGCTTAACCCGTCCAACCTATTTGATCTCAATATAGCGTGGGCAATTTCTCATAAACAGATACTGCGAAACGGCGATGCCTGGGTAGGCATAACGGCCAAACCAATTGCGGTGGAGACATTAAAGCAATTCGATGCCCAACGATACGCGCCTTTATCTTGGGCGAACCCTCTGGCTGCTAGCGACCCGCTGAACTGTGAAGTTAGCAGAGACACCACACAAGCCAACGAAAACGGATTAATATGGGATATTCATACCCAAGTAGGCTCTTGGCTACGCAGCGCCGACAGCGCAAATCCGTTTCGCTATAACTCCTCGGAGAGCATCGCAGATAAGCTCTACGCTTGGGGTTATTCACAGACCGGTAGTTTTCTTTACACCTATATCAATGCCATTCATCCAGAAGTAATCAAGGCACGAGGCACGTCACTGTTTGACGGCTATCTGGTTGCCGTGTCCAGCGGCCCCTCGTCAATTAATCAATGCGCCCCAAGAATAGCTAGGGATGATCCGCGCCGACCCATTGAAAATGCGGGCGTACCGGTCATTCATATTATGAGTCAGTCTGACTACTTGTTTGGTATTGCCAGCAGGCAGGCGGACAGTGATTCCCCAAGCAATCAATTCCGACGCTATGAGGTAGCTGGCTCCGGCCATGCATCACCGGATGAGCTTTACTGGGGAGCAAAGCCTGCAGATCTTTTAAAAGCCGGCCGTGCAGTGCCCCCCTTAGCTTGCAATGAAGGCCCACGTAGTCGCTTTCCAAACAGACTGGCATTCAATACCGCCCTGGTTTGGTTGGATCAATGGGCGCGCAATGATATCGCCCCACCCCGGGCTGATCTGATTCAAGTAGTCGATGGCCAGCCCGTGCTAGATGAACACGGCAATGTCATCGGCGGCCTCCGTTCACCCTATGTGGATGTAGCCACTAGCACATGGAACGGCAACTCCACCGGAGAATCCTTCTGCCGTATTGCCGGCCATGAAATACCTTTTAGCCCTGAAAAACTAAAGGAGCTTTATCCAACACACAGCGCCTATGTTAACGCTGTCATGAACAGCGTCAGGGAGCTTGTCTCTCTAGGGTTTCTGTTAGATCAAGATGGCGCCGAGATCATTCGGGAAGCTCAAGATGCCGATATCCCTAACTAAGACAAGTAAGAACAAAAAGGTCAGGCATGAGTAAAAAGACAGAATGAGAAAGTAAGCAGGGTCGAAGTGAAAATACGGCTGCAGCCCCCCTTAGAAAAATAAAGAGAGGGGTCAGATGAAACGCTTTGGAGCACTGATAAGCTAATAAATTAAGCTTGGCATCAGAATAGTTATTTTATTAAGTTAACAGAACACCCTTACCTGTTTCCTTATTTACTGCCCTCTAATCTGCGAAGCATACATGGCCGCGGCCAGCCCTGCTCCTCGAGGGTCACCTAACAGACCTGACTCCATTCGATTCATCACGTAAGAAAAACACAGCCCTTCGTCTTGATCAATCACCACAGATGAGCCGCCCCAGCCACCCCAGTAACAAGTGTTTTTGTTTGGGCTAATGGGTACCTTGTCACTATTTAGTCCATAACCCATGCCAAAAACAATGGGGACTCCTAATACTAAGTCCCGCCCTTTAGATTGTTGTTCGAAGATTCGTCTTGTGCCGGCTTCTGACATCAGCGTTTTACCAAAGGCGACTCCGCCATTCGCCATGGCGGTTTGCGCTCTGACAATGCTGCGGGCATTACCTTGGCCATTGGCTGCGGGGATTTCCGC
>CAJWGN010000002.1 GCA_913031035.1 uncultured Gammaproteobacteria bacterium | reverse complement strand
ATTTTATTTTTACCAGTTTTGTACCTGCCTACCTACCTACCTACCTACCTACCTACCTACGGCCACTTACTTTTTTAGCTGACTGCTTCTATTGGAATCACAACATCGCTAAGCTTTTCCCTAATAATTTCCCTGATTTCTAAAGCCAACTGACGATAAAAATTTCTGGCCGGCGAAGTATTTCGCCAAACCAGTGCGTGATTGCGTACTACATTTACGCCTTCTACATCGGCTATGCGTAGTTCACTTTCTTGGCGGATCTCAGAGCGCACGTAAAGAGCTGGCAGAAATGCCATCCCCATCCCCATGACTACCATTTGTCTGAGGGTATCCAGACTCGTTCCTTCGTAGTCTCTGCGTACTGATGCGCCGACCTTTTCGCATAACTCGGAAATTTGACGGTGAAATAAATGATGCTCACTAATGGTTAACACCTGCTCTCCGAGCAAATCCATTCGATTAATTCGAACCTTGCTGGCAAGCTTGTGATCTTTGGTGATTGCCAATTTTAAGGGTTCTCTGAATAGTGGCATGACGACGAGTTCTTTGGACATAATTGGCAGCGTGCTCAATATGAAATCAAATTGACTATTGATTAACCCACTCTCCAAATCACTCGGTGCTTCCTCTCTTACATAGAGTTTTAGATCTTTATAGCGGCTGTGTATTGGGCTCAAAATATGAGGGAGTAAATAGGGCCCTAAAGTAGGTGTGACCCCGAGTCTGTAGGTGCCGACTCCGCCGCCGGAGAGAGAGCCTGCTTGGGTGGAGAATCCTTGCGCCTCTTCTATTACTCGGCGAGCACTGATCAACAACTCACGCCCTTCAACAGTGGTACTTGTGCCGCTGCGAGATCGCTCGAATAATTGGAGACCCAACAGCTCTTCCAAGACAGAAATCTGATTGCTCAGAGTTGGTTGGGTTATATTCAACTTGAATGCCGCCTGCCGAAAGCTCCCGTATTCCGCTACTGCAGCAAAGTAGCGAAGTTGTCTCAGGCTCAGTTTATCTGCGGCTTCCATGTCAAACTCCCCCAACTATGGTGATAGTATAAAGCTATAACTAATAACAGAATATTACCTAACTTTTTTCAATAAAAACACCCTAACATTGCTCGCATGTTAGACATTTGCTAAAAGATAGGAGATTTAAGATGGAAAAAGTTATTTCAGGTGTTGTTAAATTTAAGTCGACTTCTTTCGAAGAGCGTAAGAAATTGTTTGCAGAACTAGCCAACGGGCAAAGTCCTGAAGTGCTTTTTATTACCTGCTCTGACTCTAGAATCGACCCCAATTTGATTACCCAGACAGAGCCAGGCGAATTATTTATCATTCGAAATGCAGGGAATATTGTTCCCCCTCATGAGCGAGTAGCGGGTGGCGTAACCGCATCTATAGAATTCGCAGTATCGGCTTTAGGCGTTAAACACATCGTGGTATGCGGGCATACCGACTGCGGCGCCATGAAAGGCGCGCTAAATGTTTCAGCCCTCGGCGACCTTCCTCATGTTCAGGAGTGGTTAGAGCATACTCGTGCTGCCGTTGACGTAGTGAGAGCAAAGCTTGGTGATGCTGCTGAAAATGAATTAAGCAGTGTTACTGAAGAAAACGTGCTTCTTCAGCTGCAACACCTGCGCACTCACCCAGCTGTCTTGGCCAAAATGAGCACTGGAAAAGTCGATTTACACGGCTGGGTTTACGATATTGAATACGGCTCAGTTAATGCTTACGACGAGGATCAAGATAAATTCGTGTCTGTCGAAGAGCGCTATGCCTCATTGATTGCTGCGAACGCAGCTGAAGAGGCTAAAGAAAATAAAGGTGCATAAATAAGTGCTGACGTTTTACACGTTGCACGCTTAAAAGTTCAAACCCTATTCCCCTGGATTGCTTCCAGATTTTTGCAGCCTCTCTGAGGCTGTTTTTTTTTGTCAAAAAATAAGCCTCCGTTAGCGATGTAATTCACGTTGGGTGAGAATTATCTTCGAGGCTATGCGGGGCTTTTTACGATGAGAGGAATGGCCTAGATAAGGAATTTCCAGCAAGGGCTAATGTCGCTGAGGCTGTTTTCGGACAACCTTTAATGCATCTGTAAATAGAGTTTTGTCGCTTAAATCTACAAGCTTGTAGGCCTTGGAGCTATAGAAAAAATGCTTGAATTTAATTTGGCTCAGTGAGCGTGCCAAACGGCAAAGCTGCGCAATGCTAGTCCTGTTTGTAGGAATTCGTCACAAGCTCAATCGTAAGATTTACAAAAGCCTAGAGTGGGTGGTCGTAAAGAACTAGGTCATCCTCTTATATTGCCCGAGCTGACCGGGTGCGCGGTAAAGAGTTCAAAGGCGCTTAATGGTTTCTGCTCAAGCTCGCCTAGTCGACCTGGGCCCTGTGTTGTTGAGACCCAAGACCGGCCTTTTAAGTTGATGGCTTTGGTTAGGGTGCCTTTGCTTGCCCTAGTGAGGCAGCTAAACTACTTACCTCAATAGCATTCGCTTCAGCTTCTATCCCCGTAAAGAGCAACGTCGTTTTGGGTTTTGGTCTTCCTGCAGGGCCATGCCTTTCGAAGCCATTAACCCGATTCGAATGATGCGATAGCTCGGATGTGAGCAACGCTCTAGCGCTGAAGGTTCTTGGGCTACTGTCTCGGTTATTCACTGGCTTAGAAAAATTCAAAAGGGTGGCTGATTTTGCCTATCAAATTACTCTTGCTATAAATCTTCATGTTAATAAAGGCTGATTAAAACAGTCGACTACAAACTAGGTAGACTTTTCGGTAACTGTGAGACACTTAAGGGAGCGACAACTATCCGTGTGACGAGGATTTGGCGGCATGCAAGTGGTCGCCTTAATACCGTCAGAACAGGGTTCCCAAAAATTTCTAACAATAAAAAGAGAATAAAAAACATGTCAGAGAAATCGAAAATTTATCCGCACGGCAAAGTTGAGAAAATAGATGAAAATATTTTTATGGTACGCGGCAGCATAAAGATGAATCCTTTGATGCGCATTACACGAAACATGGCGATTGTGCGTCAGGGTGATGAGCTGTCTTTGATCAACCCTATTCGTGTTAGTCGCGAGGTTGAGTTGCAAATTGAAGCGTTAGGTTCAATAAAGCATATTGTCCGATTGGGAGCATTTCATGGAATAGATGACCCTTACTATAGTGAAAAGTATTCTGCATCGATGTGGGCACAGTCCGGCGGCAGTACTTATACAGTCCCAAAAATTGATAACGAAATTTCTGCAGGATGTCAGTTGCCATTTCTAAATGCTGAGATAATAGAGTTTAACGGGAGCATGCAGTCTGAATGTGTCTTGTTGCTTAAAGTAGGCAAGGGCTTGCTGCTCACCTGTGATGCGATTCAAAACTATGGCGATTATAGTTATAACAATCTTCTGGCGAAGTTATTGATGCCACTGATTGGGTTTCCTAGAGCGACTATTGTCGGTCCAATTTGGTTGAAGTTTATGACCCCAGAAAACCAAAGTTTAGAAGCTGAGTTTCGAAAGCTATTGAATTTAGAGTTTGATAGTTTATTGGCAGCCCATGGGACTTTGCTTGAGGCAGGCGCGCATGCCGCAGTTGAAAAGGCTATAGACAAAGCATTCTTAAACAAAAAGAGTTAGGTGGCTTTTATGGTGCCAACAACTAGATATTCATTGGTTTGGATATGACGTAAGGAGCATGACGATGGGTCCGGTAATTACAGGTATTTTCGTTGGAGGTCCTAAGCAAATTATTCACGAAGGACAAATAGTTTCTACCGGTATTTTCAAGTCATCTCCTGGGTCTACAGTAAAGGTAAATGCACTGGGTATTGAAGGTGACGTGCAGGTTGATTTAAGGTTTCACGGAGGAGCAGATAAGGCGGTGTATGCTTATCCTGATAAACATTACCGTTTTTGGGAGCAGAAGTTAAAGCAATCACCGCTAGAGGATTCGCAATTTGGTGAGAACCTAAATATAAGCCTTTTGGACGATGAAAGTGTATTTATCGGAGACCGCTATCAAGCTGGTTCCGTTATCGTAGAAGTAACGCAGCCGCGGATCCCCTGCTTTAAACTGGGTGTTAGGTTGCGACAAGAGACTTTCCCCGCGCAGTTTCTTGCCTCAGGCAGGCTAGGGTTTTACCTTCGGGTTGAGCGGTCAGGTGAAATCAAATTGGGTGATAGCTTTAGTTTGTTGCAAAGGGGGCATTCTGGGGTTACTGTTTTTGATTTATGGCGAGCTACCTTCACTGCAGGTGGCGATAGGGCGATTGCTAAAAAGGCTTTAGAGTTATTACCCTACTTAGATGAAGGTTGGAGAAAACGATTGGCAGGTAAGTTTAAGCGTTAGTATGATTTTCGACAGTTTATTTGCAGATAAGAGCAGTGCCACTGATTGTGGCTTCAACAATTTAAAAGAGACAAGAAAATGAATTTAAGCCAAGAATTTTTAGAAGAAGTAGAGCTACTCAACCTATTCGATCTGCACAGTTCGCTAGAAGGTCTAAAAATTCACCACGAAGCAGCCCCTGGGCGAATTGCAGCCGGCAAGCGACTTTTTGGAAAGAATATCGTTACATTGGAAGACGGTGGATTTTTGACGCCACTGGGTGTGGAGGCAGCAGAACATGCGCAAGCATTGGTTACAATGCTGCGCATAAAGGAGTAAATACTGCTATTCAGGATTGTGCACCCTAAATAATAAGAATCAGAGCAGGACTCTGATTCTTATTTGATCTGATTGTTATGTGTTGTGAAACATCACCAAACAAGCAGCAACACCTATAATAGTGCTCGAACGATACTATACGGGTGCTATAACGGGACTATAACGGTACGACACCAGTAGCGCATGGTCCTTTTTGGCCTTCGCCAACTTCAAACTCTACAGACTGGCCGTCGTTCAATGTTGCAAACTCGCCATTGCTTTTGATTTCAGAGAAATGAACGAATAGATCTTTTCCTCCATCTTCTGGTGTTATAAAGCCGAAACCTTTGTCCGCGTTAAACCACTTAACTGTACCTTTGCTCATTGCTTGCTTTCCTATACTGATGATTAAAAATGTGCACCTAGAACCAAAAAGGTCGAATATCGGCCCATTAGTTCTAATACCCCTATTATGTCACTCACGAACGCATAATACTCCTACTAATAGGCGAAGAATGCAGGATTCTTCTTGATTTAGGCGTTATTTGTTGGATTCTTTTTCGATTTGGGCTGAGGTGGGTGACTAACCACCGAGTTTTCATATGGGAATTGGCAAAAATTGGGAGTAACACACCCAAAAATCGTCTGAGAATATTGATTGTTTTCGTTCTCTTACTTATCTGTACTTGCAGTCAAGACGCGATTAAGTCTGCGCTTCCAAATCTTTGATTTGTCGGCATTGCTAACTCGAATTGTCCCTCTTTGGCTTACTGTATCTAGCATTTTCAAAAAAGCACGGCTATGGCACCCTATTCAGATTTCCCCAACCTCTGACTAGCCGATTGGGTCGGCTGATGGTCGCATGTCCTCGCAAATGCAGGGAGTTTTTTAGTTATTGGCCGTCTAGAGAGTTATGCGTCAAATTTGTGCTTAATTTATGGTTGGCAACGTCTATCAAGGAATTTTATGCCAACAACCGGGAGTTAGCCTTAAAAAATCTTGCGTGTTTCTAGCCGCAGGGTGTGTTTTACAATGTTGGCTCACACCGTGAGTGCAATTATGGTTACAGAATACAGCGCGAATAAAACTGACCACAGCCTAAAACGCTCTGGGAAAACGATAACAAGCACCATCAATAAGATGCCCACCGAAGGCACCGCTAAGGATGGGATGATTGCGTTTTTGTACATGACAATGTTGACGTAGGGCCCTACCAAGAAATACAGCAGCATGGACAATGCTGAAAGACGACCTAGATGCTGACTTTCTTGTAACATGTCGAGGGTGTTTTCTTCTGGCGCGGACAGCGCCATCTCGGCCGCGCCGTAGATACATGAAGACCCAAATACCAGCACTATGAAGTCTAAAAATGTCCACTGCACTATGGTGCGCAGTCCCCAACCAACCCACCAGAGTTGTAAAATATAAAGCATGATGCTGAATGCCCATAGTGCCGAGGACCAGTGGAATACAACCCGACTGTGGGCGCGTATTTGCATTGCCATGGTATGTAAGAGGCGGGTGATCGCGAGGCCAAGGATTATTGAGACTGCAATAAAGATGTATTCGTGTTGAGTCATTTCATTTTCTCGAGAAGGCTATCGATGCCAGTATCGCGGTAGCAAATTCGTAAACTAATGCCCCATAGGTATATGCGCCGACAGCATCTGTTGCCAACAAAAAAGACAGCAGTCGAGCTACTGCCAAGGTTCCTATGGCTAGTGCGAGAAGAGCAAGGCCTGCTCTGTAAAATTCCGCTTTCAGCAATGCCAGTAGGCAGAAAAACCCAATACCTGTTTGGAGTCCACCATACATTGCGCCTATTTCGGCATATGCATCGCCTGTCGTCATCTCCAAGCCGGCGAGTCCGGAGGGAATGGCGGGGGATACTAAACTTACTACTCCGTAGGCAATAAAGACTACGGCTGAAGTTCCTAAAACAGTTCTTCCAAGTATCATGGTCTTACCCCTTGCTTGTAATGTTAGATTCGAGAAGCCCAGCGTCATAATAATGAAAATAGAGGCAGGGTGGAATCTTATTCAAAGATGGGGTCGCCGTGCTCTTTCAAGAGCCGCCTCTATTGGTTCACATTTTTTTGTAATCGTTTGGCTGTTCAATATTAACCACATAAAAATCGTGCACGTAAAAGACGCCCGAGAAGCAATCCGATATTAGAGCCACTTAATAATCGCTAGGATTGCCTGTGTGGTCTTTTGCATTTTCATACTATTTGTCTTACTGTTTGTCCTGCTGGTTAGCCGCTGGACGGCCTTCCCCCCCCCACCCATTGCATTAAACAACACCTTCAGGGATAACTCCCCATTTTTCTTTTGAGGCAGTAAAAATGTGCTTACTTATCTCAATATTCGACTCGCCATTTACTCGCCCCAAAGCCACTCCATAGATTTAACCATACAACGACCCCGGCAAAGTTGAGTCACAAATTTTACAAAAATGTAACCCAAAGCCTTGCCGATTTAAATAGTCAATTGACAGGTTCTCTCCTTTTTTTCAATGAAAGAATTCATCATCGACTAAAGCATAAGCATAAGCATAAGCATAAGCATAAGCATGTGCGCTCAATGCTTTTCGACAACAAGAGCAATGGCATGACTGAACATTGCAGAGCGGGCCTGTAAAAAATAACTAACTCCGCCACAATAGCTTTCACCGCTGCCATCACTGAGGGTCCTGCTCATGATATTGGTCCGTCATTTTGTGTGTCCGGATATGGTTGTGGGTCGACTCTGGCCAAAATTTTAGCCATAGTACAGCTTGTCCCGTGGCCTCAGAAATTAACTTTGATAGAAAATTGAATCCATAATCGCAAGACGTTTATGCTCTAAAGCGTTAGGCTTAAGAATATTGCTCCTACTTCATTTCCCATTAGCGCTATAAATCCGCCAACCTCCCTATCTGCTCCTGCCACCCAGGCATCCGTATTCGGAAAATAAACATTCGGGATGGTCTAGCGCTCTGCGTCTAGAAGTTCTGGTTGATAAATAGCTGAACTATTTTCACGGCATCTTTTCAAGATAAAAAAACAGCATCCAAATCCCTTTTCGTGTGCTGCCTTATCGATTGCATGCCTAAATCTCTGTGAAGTAAATGGATTCAAAGATCGGGATATCGCAAAGCGCGAATTTTTGAAATTATTGTGATGTGCCGTCCTTAGATGCACGGTTGAAGCGGATCAATAGCACGATAATTGCAAGTCAAAATAGTGTTTTTACAATATCGTGCAACCTATAAAACCAACAGAAGGAACCTACTCTATGATAGCTGTCGATGAGATCAGTTACTTCCATGAGCAGGGTCTTTAACGCCGCGGGCACAAAAGCCATCGCGTTTATCCGGTCCTTCTGCTAAAAACTAACGCAGAGAAAAAAGAGTCAGGCCTCTGTCTATATGAACGGCGTTCTGGAACAGGATTTTAAATTACAAGATTTCTAACCAAAATTTCTGGTACATACGTAAATGCCTGTTTTAACACTTCTTGAGTGGGCATAAATTATTTAGCACTTGGATTTGTTCTGCCAGCTGATAAAGTCAGGCGCTGGCTAGGGCTTAAACCCTTGGATCAGCGCTGCGTTTTTTAGGTTTCAAGTAGCTGAGAAACCACGTAAGGCATGATGCCGCCAAATTTAAAGTAATCGACTTCCAGAGCAGTGTCCAGCCGGCACAGGAGTTCGCATTCTTGGATCGATCCACTGGTCGCTTGTATTTTTAAAGTCACTGCTATTCCAACTGCCATATCACTAAGGCCGGTAAGGCTAACAGTCTCATCGCCAGTTAACCCTAGTGTTTTTCTCGTTACGCCTTCTTCAAACTGCAAGGGGAGTACGCCCATACCTGCTAGGTTAGATCGGTGAATGCGTTCAAAACTCTCTGCTATTACAGCTTTAACTCCCAGGAGCATAGTTCCCTTTGCCGCCCAGTCACGACTTGAGCCGGTGCCGTATTCTTTACCTGCAATAATGATTAGTGGCGTTCTTTGAGCCTGGTATTTCATGGCGGCGTCATAAATGGGCAGCGCTTCTTGTTTGCCGGACATTCGTGTGTAACCGCCTTCAATTCCTCCGAGCATCTCGTTCTTTATGCGGATATTAGCAAAGGTGCCTCGCATCATTACTTCGTGATTGCCTCGTCTGGAACCATAGGAATTGAAATCAGTTTTAGCGATTCCGTTATCGGTTAAATACTCACCGGCCGGACTTTTAACAGCGATCGAGCCGGCAGGGGAAATATGGTCTGTAGTGACTGAATCGCCGAGAACCGCAAGGATTTTGGCATCGCGAATATCTCCTTCAACCCTAACTACGGTGTCGCTAAAGTAAGGGGGGTTTTTAATATAAGTAGAGTCATCGTTCCAATTATAGGTTTTGCTTTTAACCAATGGCAGTGCGTTCCACTCTTCATCGCCGTCGAACACTTCAGCGTAACTTTTGGCAAACATTTTCATTTTAACTAATTGCACAGCTTCTTGAATTTCATGATTACTGGGCCAAATGTCTTTTAGAAAAACTGGATTGGCGTTGCTGTCGACACCAAGTGACTCTGTGCTGAGATCGATATTGATGGTGCCGGTGATGGCATAGGCGACTACAAGGGGGGGCGAAGCGAGCCAGTTTCCCTTTGTTTTTTGATGAATTCGGCCCTCAAAGTTTCGATTTCCAGAAAGCACTGAACAGACTGTAAGCTCACCCTTTTCAATAGCGTCTTCTATCTCAACAGCTAGTGGTCCTGAGTTTCCTATGCAGGTGGTGCAGCCATAGCCTACTAGGTTAAAGCCCATGGCGTCTAAAGGTGCTTGGAGTCCGGCTTTAGCAAGGTAGTCTGTAACAACTTTTGAACCAGGAGCCAAAGATGTTTTCACCCAAGGCTTTGTCGTCAGGCCTTTGCTTATTGCATTTTTTGCAACTAATCCTGCCGCCATCATAACCTCGGGATTGGACGTATTGGTACACGAAGTGATCGCGGCGATAACGACATCACCATCGCTTAAAGAATCGTCTTTTCCGGAGATTGGGTGAGTTTTCGGAGGCTTGTTTTCAAGCAAGTCTACTAAGGCGTTCTTAAGTTCAGTCACCGGCACTCGATCTTGTGGGCGTTTAGGCCCAGCGACACATGGAACGACTGTATCCATGTTCAGGTTTAGTTCGCTACTAAATTGAGTTTCGGCATCATCATCTCGCCAAAGGCCTTGAGCTTTGCTGTAGGTCCTGACGAGATCGACTGTGTCACTATCCCTTCCAGTCAGCTCTAGGTATTCCAAGGTTGTTTGATCCACAGGGAAGAACGTGCAGGTCGCGCCGTATTCTGGCGTCATATTGGCGATTGTGGCTTTGTCGGCCAAGCTCAGATTATTAAGGCCGGAGCCATGGAATTCGACAAACTTACCAACCACTCCATGGTTTCTCAGCATCTCGGTTATGGTGAGAACTAAATCGGTGGCGGTTAGTCCTTCCAGTAAATCGCCTTCGAGCTTAAACCCAACGACCTCAGGGATATTCATTGATATAGGTTGGCCAAGCATGGCGGCCTCGGCTTCTATGCCGCCTACTCCCCAGCCGAGAACAGCAAGTCCATTGATCATCGTGGTGTGACTGTCTGTGCCTACAACCGTGTCGGGGAAGGCAAAAAATTCACCCTCTATTTCTTCATGCCAGACCGACTTGGCGAGATATTCCAAATTGACTTGGTGGCAGATCCCTGTGCCTGGAGGCACAACTCGAAAATTATCGAAGGCATCTTGGCCCCAGCGCAAGAATTGATAGCGTTCTCGGTTTCTCTCCATTTCAATTTCTACGTTTTCTTTGAACGCAGAGTCGCTGGCATACTTATCAACCATTACGGAATGATCAATAACTAAATCAACCTGATTGATAGGATTGACTAGGCTGGGGTCTCCACCGGCTTTGGCGACGGCATCCCGCATTGCTGCAAGGTCAACCACTGCCGGCACACCGGTGAAGTCTTGCATGAGAACCCGTACGGGGTGAAACAAAATTTCTTTACCTTGGTATTGAGTGTTAGCCCAATCGGCGAGATCGGCAATGTGCTGAGTGCTTACGACTTTGTTATCGCAGTGCCGAAGTAGATTTTCTAACAATATTTTTATTGATATTGGCAAGCTACCAACCGTTGGATAACCCTGCGCCGCTAACGCTTTCAGGCTGTAGTAGCTGTAGTCTTTGCCATTGCTCAGCAAGGTGCTTTTTGACTGCTTTCTGGTTGCGCTCATTGGTTGGGCTCCTTAATTTGTGGTCGCGATGTTATGTAACCCCATGGGGTATTCAAACAATAGACTGCGGCAAAGGATAACAATGTAATCGGATATTTTTTAAACCGTAAAGTTAAGCGATTTTTCAGCAAGAGAAAAACAAGTTGTACTTGATGTGTCTAAATTTGTACTGAGGTGTTTGTGAACTTCGAAGCTGGCTCGGAACTAGGCCGGAAGGATTGTCTCATAGTTTTGATACGCTGCGCGCTATCAGATTAAAGCCTAATGACTTGAAATCGGCCGTGTTTCACCAGGTACTGTAAACAGGTCTACATCGCGTAATTCCGCTGGCCGCAAACTGGCGTCGTTAGACATTGCTGTGGGGACATGAATGCCAACACTTTGCTGTGCTCCTATTTTGCTGCTGAGTATATTTAAACCATCGTTAGAAGAGTAAAACCAGTAAGGAGGAAAGGCAATATCGGGTTGTTTGCTACTCCAAAATTCTGGGTCGGTAGAAAAGTGAATGTCGTTAGCGTCGGCATCACCCAAGTGAATCACTGTGGTAGCCTCATCAAGGGTCACCCGCCAAACAATGTTGGCAACATCGAGTCGGCCAGTTGGCCAGCCACTATGAGGAATTCTTAACGCTTCGATCTCAAGGTTTTCTACCACTAAAGAAATAGGTGCATCCTTATATTCAAGGTCTACCGACTTCACTCTATCGAAAATATTCTGGTCTGCAGCAGTGGCTATAGTGCGCAGCGCTACTACTGCTTGGCTAGGGGCATACATATCCACATCGGGTCTAGCATTCATGAAGCGAAGCACGTCTTCAGGAGTGAAATGGTCACCGTGGTAGTGGCTGATGAATATGGCGTCTAGCCCATCGTAGGGGGGGTCGCCTGCGAATAGGGCGTCTTCCATTTCTTGGGGCAATAACATGTAGTTACTGTAACTATTCTTGTAGATAGGGTCAAACATGACCTTAGTGTTCCCATGTACGACCATCAGGGCTTCATTGGCCATATAGTGGGCCACAGATTCATCGCCCCATGCGTTCATGCCAACCCCGCAAAGGATAAGTGAGATTAACGTCGCTGAGAGTTTTTTGGCGCGCGTAGGATTCATTTTTGGGTCTTCTAAGAACAGAGTAAATTCCATTAGGAAGCGGTTGCTTTTTTAAACGAAGAAAAAAAGTAGAGCAGTAATCCAGAGCCGATAATTCCTAATCCGAACAGACCTTCAATTGGTCGAGACAGTAAAACAAACCAAAGAGTCCAGCCTGTTAATGTGAGATAAATCAGCGGTGGCAAAGGGTAAAGAAATGTTCTGTAGGGCCTCTCTAAGTCGGGTTGTTTCCAGCGCAAAATAAAGATTCCCAGCACTGTAGCAAAGCTATTAAGCGCTATAGTGAATCCGGCAAACACAAGTATAGATTCGAAGGTTGAGGAGAGTATGAACAGCATTGCAATTGAGGATTGGAGGATAATTGCATTGGCTGGAATGCCATCCTTATTCTTCCGCCCTAAAATGCCTATAGTAGGAAAATCTTCACCAATAACTTGGATAACTCGGGGGCCTGCCATGGTCATTGCGCTGACCGTAGAGACGAGAAGCATGGCAAGAACAATCCCCGTGAAACGGCCGCCAACATCGCCGAAAGCAACCTCGGCGGCTATGTAGCCAACTTCCAGTTCGCCTGCCATCGAGTCCATGGGTGCAGCATAGAGAAAGACAAAATTCAGCGCCACATAAAGGGTCATTACAACAAGAGTGCCGGTCATTAGAATCCAAGGCAATGTTCGCTGTGGTTCCTCCAGCTCGCTGCTTAAATAGGTCGCGGCGTTCCAACCCGCGTACGCATAACTAACATAAATTAGTGCAACAGCAAATTCGCTACTGGTGAGCAAGGCGCCGTCGCCCTCGCTTGGGAAAAAATTGACCGGCTGCGGGGAGTCAACTAAGACAATCGCAGCAATGCAAAACAATACTATGACGGCGACTTTTAAGATGGTGAATATCAGTTGAATGGCGCCACTGTTGCGGCGACTGGTTGCATGCACACAGGTAAGAACTATGAGTAGCCCAGCTGCTAAGGATTTTTCTAAGATCGCCGACGGCTCGCCAGGTATAACCGTGGTGGCATAGGCCGCAAAAGTCATGGCAGCTAGCGCGACGGGGCCGGCAAAGCCAACCGTCACAGAGACCCATCCCGATACGAAGCCAGCGGCCGGGTGATAGATGCGTGTCAAAAAATTGTATTCCCCGCCCGAGCGCGGCATCGCAGCACCTAGTTCAGCGTAAGTCATGGCCCCGCACAAGGCGGCTAGGCCGCCAACAGCCCAAAGCATTAATAAAACAAATCCGGATCGAATATCCAGTAGCTGAAACCCGAGGCTGGTAAACACGCCTGTACCGACCATATTGGCGATGACTACGGCTGTAACGGTGATATGACGGAATTTTTTAGCGGGCATTTTGTAGTTGACACTTTTTGGCGAACACGGTGAGCGCTAATCGTTAGCGGGTTCATTATTGCGGTCATTGTGCCTCAGGTCCAACCAAAAAAGACACCCAACCTTTAGAACCGGTTAACGGAGTATCATCTAGGCTGATATAAGTGCCTCGTTACATTAGAATAAGAGTACGGAATGGGGGCCTATGGTGAGATACGTTAGGGCAGGCTAGATATGCGGCCGGGTGACACTGGTGAGGTAGGATGTAAGCTCTATCTTCAGCTCCACCCCCGCTATATTTGGATTGCAGTAAGCGTGATAGGTTAATTAAACCCCATTGAAATGGACTGCAACTCACTAGCCAATGGTTGATCCTAATTTTGTTTGGCTTGCAATAGGCGACAAAAATATACAACCAAATTTCTAATTTTCGGCACTATTTCAATAAGTTAGTAAAAAATTTATGCCGTTAAAATCGGCTCAAAACCCTTGGCTTATCTACAGCCACGTAAACCTTGCGAGGCTAAGCACTTATGAAAGACCTTACCAAAGGTTCTTCTACAAAAATAATTCTGGCGATGGCAATTCCTGTCGCTGCTGGAATGATCTTTCAAACACTTTATTTGTTAGTTGATTTGTACTTTGTAGCAGCCATTAGTGATGATGCTGTCGCCGGTGTTGGGGCCGCTGGCACTATTCTCTTTATGATTATGGCTCTCACTCAAGTTCTCGGCGTTAGTGCGGTTGCGATGATCTCGCAATCGGTCGGACGGAAAGATCAGGCTGGAGCTAATTTGGTTTTCAATCAGTCATTGGTGTTGTCCGCTATTTGCGCTGTTATCACTTTGGTCTTGGGCTACGCTTTTTCGAAGCCCTATCTTGGGGCAATTACAGCAGATGAAGCCGCTTTAAACGAAGGGGTGGTTTTCCTTTTTTGGTTTTTACCGGGCATGGCTTTGCAGTTTGCGATGATGGCGATGTCGTCGTCTTTGCGGGCGACAGGAATAGTTAAGCCTGCAATGATAATTCAAGTGTTAACCGTGGTTCTTAATACTATTCTGGCACCAATACTGATTGCCGGCTGGGGTCCGGGTCCAGCGCTCGGTGTTCTAGGTGCTGGCTTAGCAAGTACAATTTCTATATCAGTCGGAGTCGCGCTTCTCGCTCTCTATTTTTTCAAAATGGAAAAGTATGTGTCATTCGAGCGCAGCCTTTGGCGTCCTCGCTTTGATATTTGGCGCAAGATGTTTGATATTGGTTTGCCAGCCGGCGGGGAAATGGCGATTTTATTTCTCTACTTCTCAATGGTTTATTGGTTAATTCAGGATTTTGGCGCCGCCGCTCAGGCCGGCTTTAGCATTGGCGGGCGGATTATGCAGTCTATCTTTATGCCAACCATGGCAATTGCTTTTGCTGTTGGTCCTATTATTGGTCAAAATTTTGGTGCTGGGTTTGGGGGACGGGTGCGGGATACTTTTAATAAGGGGATATTACTTTCTAGTATAGTCATGGCAGTAACAACAGTGTTGCTACTACTGCGCCCAGAGCTCTTAATGACATTTTTTACCAGTGATGAAGAAGTGATCATGGTGGGTGCTGGCTTTCTGCAGTTGATTTCTCTTAACTTCATCGCGCAAGGAATAGTCTTCACTTGCTCTGGGGTATTTCAAGGACTAGGCAATACTAGGCCTGCGTTGCTTAGTTCTGTCATTCGATTAAGCATTTTTATTCCGATTGCAGTTTATTTAAAGTACCAGCCAGGATTTACTATTGAGCAAGTTTGGTACGTATCAATTCTCTCCGTCACCGTTCAAGGGGTGGTAAGCTATTTGCTAGTGCGAAGAGAGTTGGCGATCAAGCTTAAAAATTTAAAGCCGGATGCAGAGATGGCGTTAGAGCTTGACGTTACCTAGGACAGAGGCCATTAAGATAAGCTGCGAAACGCAGTTTCTTTGTGAGTTAAAGCGAGCCAATTAGCAACAGGGTAAGTTGTTATAAGGAAAGTAGTGATGCTGATTAAGCTGCTAAAGAAAACAGGAGTGGGCCTAGTCGGGCTAACGCTACTGATGGTCTTAATTGCTGGAATGGGGTCCTTTTTATCTTTGGATTCCGGTTTTAGCCATACCAAACAGACCGAAGCGTTGCCTTTGTATACGCAAAACTCGCTGTTTATCGATAATCCCTTGCTAAGAATCCAAGCAAATGGGCTTGAATTCAGAGCGAGAGTTGCAGGTGATGGGCCAGAACGGCCAACCGTAATCTTGTTGCACGGTTTTCCTGTCACTTCCGCAATGTGGAAACCCCTTATTCAAGTCCTGGCTGATAATGGCTATCGTGTGATTGCCTTTGATCAGCGCGGCTATAGCCCGGGGGCGAGACCGGGCGATGCGACTGAGTATGCGCTGGCCAACTTAGTGAGCGATGTATTGGAAATAGCCGATGTGCTGAATGCGGAAACCTTTCATTTAATAGGCCATGACTGGGGCGCCGCGGTTGGTTGGGCAACGGTGCTTGAGCACCCAGATCGAGTGCTTAGCTGGACAGGTATATCTATAGCTCACCCGCAGGCATTTTCAGACGCCCTGCAAAACGACCCGGACCAGCAATCCAAAAGCAGTTACTTTACTTTATTTAACACCCCTATCGTCCCCGAGGTGCTCTTTACATTTAACGGTCTAGCACTTTTGAAGAGCGTTTATGAGGGTATGGACGCTGAGAATATAGCTGAATATTTGGCGGTGTTTTCAGAGCCGAAAGCCTTGTCGTCAGCGCTTAACTGGTACCGCCAAATGGGAAATTTAAGCGATAGACTAACGGCCTCACCTGAAACTTCAGTGCCAACCTTATTCGTTTGGGGGGCAAATGACCCTGCCGTGGGAAAGTCCGCAGTGCTTGATCAAGCACAGTATATGAAAGGTCCTTATAAGGTCGTTGAAACTGACGGTGAGCATTGGTTAATGACTACCCATGCCGATTCGATAATCCCACAGGTGTTGGGGCATATTGGCAGTATCGAGTAGAAAAATGGTAGTGTCCTGTTTGCTAACATAACAAAAATAATTTGAGTCTGAAAAGAGGAGGGGCTATGAATTTTGTTGCTATCAAAATCGTCACAGCAGCGCTTGTTGTCTTGTTTATCCCAATGACTGTTCTCGCTCAAGCGATGAGTATGGGTAACGGCGATAAAAACTGGATCAACGTCGAGGATGTTCGTAGAGACGGCACTATTCTTACTTTCTCTGAAGTGCAGATTGATGG
The DNA here is from genome assembly GCA_913031035.1 of uncultured Gammaproteobacteria bacterium. Classification (GTDB taxonomy): domain Bacteria; phylum Pseudomonadota; class Gammaproteobacteria; order Pseudomonadales; family Pseudohongiellaceae; genus UBA9145. The sequence goes on along the minus strand of CAJWGN010000002.1, from coordinate 86,894 downwards.
TGACGGTTGGCTGGTTATTCATCCGTTCGAGGATGGAGCCGCGAATGGTGATAAGTATATTGCCTCTACATTTCTCAACAACGGCATAAACACTAATGTCGACATAGAGGTATTTATGGGCTTAGCGCCAGGTGAAATGTTTTTTGTAATGCTGCATTCAGATAGCAACACTAACGAAGTCTTGGATTTCGTATTCGTAGATGATCGCAATGTTATGGATTTAGCTGTGTTTGAGGGAAGCAAGATGATTGGCCATGCGATTCCAACACCCTAAACGAGTCTCAGGCTTGGAAAAAGCAGCTGTGGGCTTTAAATTTACGTTCAATTTTTTACCTATGGCCTACAAGGTCATCCTCTAATGCGTGGCGACCCAACTTAATATGGCAAATTCCATTCACTACGATAGTTTAAGTCAGGTTGCTAAATTGATTCAGCAAGGGGAGCTTTCCCCTGTCGAATTGACTGAACTAATGCTGAGACGTATTTACGAGGTCGATAAGACCTTGCTTAGTTATGCAACCGTGACAGCTGATCGGGCAATGCTTGCAGCCAAGAAAGCAGAAGTAGAAATTGGGGCAGGGAATTATAGAGGTTTGCTTCATGGCATCCCTATCGCCGTAAAAGATCTCTGTTTTACTAAAGATATTAGAACCATGGGTGGGCTTAAAGTCCGAAAAGACTTTGTGCCGAGCTTTGATGCGAGCGTTGTGGAAAAGCTAGAAACTGCCGGCGCTGTATTGTTAGGGAAACTCAACCTCACTGAAGGCGCGCTTTCAGGATATAACAGAGACTTCGACATTCCCATAAATCCATGGGGTGCCCATCTTTGGGCGGGCGTGTCGTCCAGCGGTTCCGGAGTTGCAACGGCAGGGGGTCTTTGCTTCGCTAGCCTTGGCACAGACACAGGTGGTTCAATACGTTATCCTGCTATGGCAAATGGTATTGTTGGTTTAAAACCTACTTATGGGCGAGTGAGTCGTTTTGGAGTTATGGCCTTAGCGCAATCGCTTGATCATGTGGGGCCGATGACTCGTACTGTAAAAGACACAGCGGTGGTGTTCGAAGCAATAGCAGGTTTCGATCATCGTGACGAAACAAGTTTGCAGGCTGCGGTTCCAAATATTGTAGATTCATTGAGTCTGAGCTTGAGCGGCATAAAAATTGGTGTGGATGAACGCTATATTAGCGAAGGAACAAATCCTGGTTTAGTTTCAGCAATTACTAAAGTGATAGAGACTCTTGTGCATTTGGGTGCAAAGTTGGTTCCGGTTTCTATGCCTGAAGATGGCCCTGTGGAGCTCAGAGCAGCTTGGCTTCCGATCACGGCTTTTGAAGCGTTGCAGGCGCACCGGGAAACCTATCCCTCCCGGGCCAAGGATTACGGAGGCTATTTGGGCGACGTGTTAGAGTTGGGTCTGAATATGACTGAGGCCGACTATAGGGCCGCAATGGTTCTTCGCGCTGAGATCACAAGTCGTTTCGAAAAACAGTTGGCCGATGTTGATGCGGTAATTTGTCCGTCGGGGGGTTCTGTTTTTGAGTTGGAGGCGCAGCTGCAGTATGGTGATATGGGCACCCTGAAACCGGTCATTCAAAATTTTCAGGGGCAATTTACAATACCTGCAGATTTGGCTGGAACACCTACTATAACGGTTCCTTGCGGGTTTTCAGAGGCTAATACTCCCTACGCTGTTCAATTTCTTGGCAGGAGTATGTCCGAGGCAATCTTATGCCGAATTGCTTACGCATACGAGCAAGCAAGCAATTGGCATTTAAGGCATCCAAATATCTAGATTACAAATTCCAGGTTAGAAAGTTCCATTGATAGTTAAACCCAACTCTAAGCCTGTAGTGATGTCACGGTATTCAATCTCTTCAAGGATGCCAGCTGCAGTTCTGCCGATGAAGCGCGTTCTCCTTCTTATCTGGGCGCCATTTGTTAAGGCGCCAGCGTCGAATCTGTAAGTAATGCCGCGGCTGTCTATAAATTCAGAAAAGAAATTCACTCTTGGTTCGCCTACTTGAAACTCGACGTCGTTAACCTCATAGCGGAACACTCCGCCATCTATGCGGTCAAAATATTGCATGCCCCAGTTCATCCTCCATTTGGGTATGTCATGCCTAAAGGCAAAGGTAAATCGGCCGCGGTTATAAAGCTGAAAACGGCGCTTAACTCCTAAAAATGGATCAGTTACTTCAGAGTCTTGAAGAGTAAAAGCAGAGGTTAGCTGTAGATTCGGTAAGTTGAGCATATTCATGCGCATACTGGCATTAAGGTTCATGCCGTATTCTATTCCGTCACCTATATTTCCGTTGGCAGACAGTAAATTATCCTCCGACGTGGAAGCATCGACCCTGTCTATAACATCCTGATGATCAGCATAGAAAAATTCGCCACTCAATACACCGATGTCATTTGGAAGACGATATTCAGTGTTTAAGGTATAGCGCCATTGAGTTTGTTGTCTTAGCTCGGCATTGCCGCCAAGAGTGTTTACATCATTGTCAGTTTCGTCATTAGCGGCCACGAAATCACGAAAACTCAGTTGGCTTACAATTCGTTCAACGCCGCCTCGAAGTTGCAATGTTGGTGTGAGGTCGTAACGAATATCAATTTTTGGTTTTATGAAGCTAAAATCTCGCTGGTTTGAGACGTCGCCGGATTGGGATATTTCAGACTCTTCGTACAACAATGTTGATTCAACGGATAGTTTTGGATCTATTCTCCAGTTATGAATCAAGAAAGGCTCGAATCTTATTTCCTCAACAGTAGAATTTGCATTGCTAACAGTTTGAGGAACAAGGCCGCCGAAGTTAGGTGACGGAGTGCCTGTTGCATCAATAAGCCCTAAGGCTAGGGAAGCGTCTAATGTTGTCTGGGCTCCTTCTATGCCAAATTCTAAGTCTTGGCTATCAAAAAGGTCTAAGGTGTAGGCGGCCCGGACGATCCGCTCTTCTGTGATGGCACCCGTATTTAAAAATAAATTTTGCTCCTCCGAGCCATCACCCAGTGTTAGAAATCGATTTCTAGTGGTATCTCTGTTGTCTTGGTTCGCTATCGCCAAAAGCTTGAACCGATGGCCATTGTCTCTGGTGAATTCGTAGTCACCGCCAATCTCCCAATTGTCGCGTTCGCCGGGCACGTCCTCGCGCTCAAGCTTAATGCCGTTGGGAGTTGTTCTTAGGTTGGCAGTCACCCGGTCGACATCCGTTGGATTGTCGTTGTTACCATAAAGAGCATTGAATCTGATGCTACTGTTGCTGGCGATGTCGTAGCCAATATTCAGACTAAGTTCGTTATTGGTTCGATCGACGGTAAATTCTTCACGAACTAAATCGTTAGGTAAGAAATCGCCGAGAATACTGGTCTCTCTGCCGATGGAGTTGTTGTAGCGAGGCTCGCTAGTTGCGCTGATTAAATAATTAAACCCGCGGCCTTGGCCGCTGATAGAGAACACGGCGCCAGGTTTGATTTCGCCATCTTGGTAGGCATCTAAACTTGCCTGATAGGAAATGCTGGTAGAAGACAGTTCTTCGAACAAAATGACGTTAACAACTTGCCCGCTGCCGCGGACATCCAAATCGCCGGAGGTGCCGCGAATAATTTGAAACTCTTTCACTTGGTCGGCGGTGATTCGATTTAACTGCTCGCTAGCTTGATTGCTCTTGCCGGCGACGCGTTTGCCATTGATTAGGATCTGGTTTTCGCCGCTACCACTGCCTAGGCCACGCCCTCCGGATGATGGGTTGCCGCCGGGGCCTGGACCTGGACTTGCTGAAGTTTCCTGTCCCGGGATTCGATCCAGCATGTCCAAAGCTGTAATTGGAACAAACTGATCAAAGAAAGACGCGGGGTAGACAATCGTTGAGTTCCCATCTTCGCTAACCTGAGCTAATGCTGAGTTTGAAGTGGCGAGGAATAAGGTGAGAATCGACGGTAATAATAGAGAAGCACTGCGGATAATACGTAATGGAAACACAACCAAGGCCTGTTTTAATAATTAAGGGGCGAACTTATAGCCACCGGATTTAAAGAGAACGAGATTGTACTTGGAATAGTCCGTAATAATTAGCGTTTGTTACAAACTGCCATGATTCTTTGAGGATCGGTGAGGCGCTTGCATGGCCTAAGCTTTTGCTGAGCAGGGCTTGAGAGGGAATCGAACGATGTAAACTCAGTTAAAAAATAGGCCCCAGCTTTTAGGTTTGGGGCCTTTCTAGGTTTAGAAAATATTTAAGCTGTTTGAGGGCTCGATTTGAAGTATTCCAAATAACTTGCCGGGTTTTCCACTGCGCCTTTTTCGGAAATGATTTGAATAGTGATGTCTCTTAGCTTCGCTTTGTGGGAGAAGTCATCCAAGATCTCTATGATGTCATGGTCAAGATAGCGATTGTTGCTTATGTCCAGCTCAAGAAAAGTGCCGCTTGGGAGGCTGTCCAGTTCTTTTAAAATGGCGCCTTTGTTGAAAAAAGTCACTTCTTCAGCGAAGGTCATTTTAATTCGTCCAGAGCCCTGGCCGTCTTCTTTGTGCAGGAAAAATGAGTTTTGGTAGCTCTTAATGAGAATAACAACGACTCCAACTGCCAAGCCCATGCCTATGCCGAAAAGTAAGTCAGTAAAGATTATTCCAAATACAGTCACCGCGAAGGGCAAAAACTGCTTCCAGCCTAAAGCATACATTGTTTTAAACAGCACAGGCTTAGCAAGCTTGTATCCCACAGTGAAGAGAATCGCCGCCAGTACAGACAAAGGAATCATATTGAGTAGCCCGGGCGCCATCACCACGAAAATTAACAAGAAAATGCCATGAACAATGGCTGAGATCTTGGTGCGACCACCAGACTGAACGTTGGCTGAGCTGCGAACTATTACCTGAGTGATAGGAAGGCCGCCGATCATTCCTGAAAGAATGTTCCCTGTACCCTGTGCCAGTAATTCTCTGTTGGTTGGTGTTACCCGCTTTTGGGTGTCTAATTTGTCGGTAGCCTCGACGCAAAGTAGGGTCTCGAGACTGGCGACTAAAGCGATCGTAAATGCGGTTAGCCAAACTTGGGGATTGGTAATAGCACCAAAATTAGGTGTTATAAATTGACCAAAAAACGAAGACACGCTATCCGGCGTGGGCACGCTTACAAGGTGCTCGGCGGATATTGAAAATGTCTCGTTATTGCGCGTGAGCAGATAAAAAATGATACCTGCCGCGACGACTACCAAAGGGCCTTGGACCAACTGGAAGACCCTCGATTTTTTGGATAGCACTATATCCCAAAGCAATAAGATCCCCATGCTAATCATGGCGATTAGAGTGGCCCCTGGGCTGACATTGTCGATGGTATTGATGATGCTAGAGAAGGTGTTGCCACCGTCTACTTGAAAGAATGCAAAATCACCTTCTGGGTCAGCATCGTAACCGAAAAAATGGGGAATCTGTTTTAGGATAATAATGATACCTATGCCTGTCAGCATGCCCTTAATGACAGATGAGGGAAAGTAATAGCCGATAATGCCAGCTTTCAAGATACCTAATACGATTTGGATGACGCCGCCAAGCACGACCGCCATAAGAAAATTCTCGAAACTACCAAGGGAGGATATAGCCGCCAATACGATCGCCGCCAAGCCTGCCGCAGGGCCACTGACTCCAATTTGGGAGCCGCTTAGTATACCAACCACGATGCCTCCGATAATTCCGGCGATTAATCCAGAAAACAGTGGTGCGCCACTGGCCAAAGCGATGCCCAAACACAGGGGTAAGGCTACAAAAAACACGACGATGCTGGCAGGCAGGTCGCTTTTTAAAGAATTGAGCATAGATATTTTGTCCTCGGTATCGAACGTTGATTTTTGGAACTTATTGTAATAAATAAGAATAATTAGCGTTGACTATTCCCTGATACCATTTTCAGCTCAGTGATTTTCTTGTTAACTATTCGTATAAAGCGAAGGATCACCCATTGCGGCTCGAAAATCCCTTCGTAAATAGCTGTTAAATACTTCGTAAAAACCGATTAATAGATGAAGTAAACAAAGAATGACTAGAGGATTGATGCTGATTTAGGAGGCTGGTTTGGTATGCGCGGACCCTATGAGTCACAATGGTTTGTCTGTTATTTAATTTTTATTGAAAGGCGGCTAATTGCTGCCCCTTATGTGCCAAATACACTATGAATGAAACTGAAATTACTTCGCTGATTCCCATTGGAGTTGCACTGGTACTGTCCCTGACTACACGTAATGTCATAGTGGGTTTATTTACCGGGGTACTGGCTGGTGTATTGATGATCAATGGGCCGCAGCCATTCGCTGCACTTGGCATAATGGTTAAATCGCACCTGATTCCAGAGCTTACTGATAGTTATAACGCGGGCGTACTAGTGCTTTTGGCATTTATTGGTGGGTTTGTAGCGCTGGTTGAGCAAAGTGGTGGCGGGGCTGCTTTTGCCAGGCGGATTAATCATTGGGTGAAAACGCCTATGCAGGCGCAAATTGCAGCTTGGCTCGGTGGCATTTCTATTTTCTTTTCAGACCTAGGTACACCCTTAATAGTCGGGCCGGTGTTTAGACCTTTGATGGATAGACTTAAAGTGTCTCGGCAAAAATTGGCTTACATTATTGATTCCACAGCATCTCCGGTCGCGATCTTAGTTCCTTTTATAGGCTGGGGCGTTTACATCATGAGTTTGATTTATCAGGAATATGAAGCCCTAGGTATCGAGGAAAGCGAGTTCACCGCATTTGTTCTAACCATACCTTTCCAGCTCTATGCTTGGCTTGCAGTATTGATGGTGCCTTTGTTGGCTGTTTTAAGGTTGGACTTCGGTGCTATGGCTAAGGTGGATCAGGCTGAAGCTAATACAGCTAATGTGGAAAGTGCTATAGCGGCAAAAGGACAGATTACTAATGAGCAGAAAGATCAAGCAGACCATAGCTCGACAGATCAGGTAAAAGCGTTTTCTCACCCCAACGCAAAACCGATATTTGTTTGGGGCCCTCTATTAGTCATGGCTAGTGTATTGGCTCTTATGTTGGTGCCATTAGGCTTTCCGTTGGAGCAAGTTTCAGGAACAGATTTTAGAGCAGGCTTGTCCACATCTTATTTTTTTGCCGCGGTTTTTCTCATTGCCCTAATGTCGATCTACAAAGTAAGAGGATTTCTGAGCAGCATAGATATTTATCTTAAAGGCGTCAGCGGAATGATGTTGGTAGCGATCACTTTGCTACTTGCCTGGGCTTTGAGCGATATTGGTAGAGAGCTCGGGGCTGCCGAATACATAGCAGAAGTTGCTAAAGCAGGTTTGCCTGCTTGGATGTTTCCAATGGTGGCATTTTTGCTCTCGGCGATTATCTCTTTTGCTACTGGATCGTCTTGGGGAACGTTCGCAATCATGTTGCCGTTGGTAATTCCTACCGCCTATGGAATTGAGGCGCCAATGTATGCGTGCATTGGAGCCGTACTTTCTGGGGGGTTGTTTGGTGATCATAGTTCGCCAATTTCAGAAACAACTATTCTTGCGTCTACAGGTGCCAGCTGTCCTCAAATAGAGCATTTCAGAACCCAGCTACCTTATGCTTTGTATAATGGAGTTATCAGCTTGGTCGGTTTTTCTATAGCGGGGATAACTGGGTCTAGTCTCATTGTGATTGGCGCAGTCATGGCGCAAATAGTAGGGCTGATATTAATAAAGAAGATGCAAAGAAAAAAGAGTTAGTTGCAAGTCATGTTTACGAGCGGAAATCGTTTAAGGGACTCCGATGTTTTTATAGCATGCTGCTGTGCAACGCTTAAGAGAAATAAATAGTATTTTTAAGAATTTAATTAGCGCCGCCAGTGAGTAAAAAATAGATCGCGGCGCTTACCCCTATTAGCGCTAAAGCACATACGCTTATGGAAACGGCTATAATATCAAAGCTATTTGTTGCTGCGTCAAGTGTCGCTGGCTTAAGTTTTTCACTAGACAGAGTGTTTACCTTTTTAGCTAGAGCCTACCTTTAATTTTTCAATGCCAAATTGCTTCATTTGATAAGCTAGAGTCGAAGGTTTTATACCAAGTAATTCCGCGGCGCCGCCGCTACCCCATGTTTTCCAATTTGCAGCGCGAAGCGCAGCATATATGTTTTCTTTTTCAAGCGCTTTAAACTCAATGTTGGTGAGAAAGTCTGTGGACCCAGCCATCGTTTCACTTGATATATCTTGCCGCACGTTAGCCGGGGTGACGATGGCAAGGTCCAGATTTAGTTTTTTGCTGTTTGAAGATATGACTGCACGCTCAATAGTATTTTTGAGTTCGCGAATATTTCCTGGCCAGCTGTGAGATTTTAACTGTTCAATATTTCCCTTGGTAAGGCTGTGTGCTTCTTTACCTAATTCTCTGCAAGCTCGATCAAGAAAGCTAGCCGCCAATGGCGCTATATCGTTAATACGCTCTCGAAGTGGCGGGACTTGAATAGGAAAAACACTTAAGCGATAGAATAAATCCTCTCTGAAGCGTCCGGCCTTAATTTCAGCTACAAGATCGCGGTTGGTGGCGGCAATGACCCGAACATCTACTTTTACAGTGTGATCATCTCCTACCCGTTCAAACTCATTTTCTTGCAATGCTCGGAGCAGTTTGCCTTGCTGTGAAATTGGTATTTCACCGACCTCGTCTAGGAAGAGTGTTCCTCCATCGGCTAATTGCAGTCTGCCAATACGGTCTTTGTGAGCGCCTGTAAAAGAGCCTTTGACGTGGCCGAAAAACTCACTTTCAAATAATTCTGAGGGAATAGATGCGCAGTTTACTTTAACGAGAGCGTCTTGAGAGCGATTAGATTGGGTATGTATGGCGCGCGCAACCATTTCCTTGCCAACGCCAGATTCACCTAAAATCAGAACACTTGCTGGAGTTGCTGCTACAGCATCGACTTGAGCGAGCGTGCGTTTAAGTGAATCGCTAGTCCCTATAATGTCGTTAAAGTTGCCGGAGGAATTTACTTCATCTCTTAGGTAGTCCCGCTCTAACTCAAGCTTTTCTTTGAGAATACTAATCTCAGCGTGGGCTAGTTCCCGTTGTTTCTCGATTTCTTTACGGTCGGAGACGTCCCTAAAGATAACCACTGCGCCATCAGGTCTGCCATCGCGCAGAATCGGGGTGCTAGTGTATTCTATTGGAACTGCTGAACCGTCGGTGTGCCAAAACACTTCATTTTCTACTCGGTGCACTTCACCATCTTTTATAGACGCGTAGATGGGGCAATCGCCTCTTGGGTAACTTGAGCCGTCAGCATGGGAGTGGTGGTGTACTTCGTGCGACAGCTTACCCAGCACATGCTCGCCTTTCCAGCCGAGAATTTCAGTTGAAGCCATGTTGCTGAACGTAATAAGGCCATCTTTATCTAGGCCGTAAATACCTTCGCCGGCGGCATCAAGAATGAGTTGATAAGTGTTCTGTAACTGCTCAAGCGCAGCATAGGCTTGCTGTCTAAGAAGTTCGCTTTCCCGGCGCTGGGTATTATCCCTAAACACAATAACAGCGCCGTTCGGTTTACCGTCTTTTAAAATTGGAGTGCTTACATACTCCACTGGAATCGAGTCGCCGTTGGTGTGCCAAAACACTTCATTATCGACATGATGAACTTCACCATCTTGCAATGAAGCAAAGATGGGGCACTCAGATCGATGATAGGGGCTGCCGTCTTCGTGTGAGTGGTGATGTACTTCATGGGAAGATCTTCCTAAAACCTTGTCCAATTCCCAGCCTAGAATCTCCACAGCGGCTTTGTTGCCAAAGGTAATTTTACCGTCTTTGTCCAAGCCCCAGATGCCCTCACCGGCACTATCGAGAATCAATTGATGTTGGGTGCGAAGCTGAGAAAGCTCCTCGGACTCGCTTTTTGCTATTTTTTCGTCTTTCGCGAGAATTAGAATGCTAGTTGCGTTAGTTTTTGAATCTGTGTCACGCCATGCGGTTAGTGAGATGAGCTCAAAGCCATCCGGGGTCAGCAGCTCGGTTACATGGCCGGTGATAGCTTCGCCGGTATTGATGACGGTTTTCAGCTGTTGTTCTAGTTTGTGGCTGCGCTCTAAATTTATCAGCTGATCTAGGGGTAGCTGCAATTTTTGATCTTCAGATAAGGAGAGTTTGTCACGCCAGGCACGGCTAAGCCCCTGAACTAGTAAAGAAGAATTCAGGCGCAGTAACAGTGCTGGTGATTCATCTGTCGGGCCGGTTTTTGCGCTGTTTACTTTCTCGCTTATTTTCTCGTCTTCTCTACCGAATTCACTGTCCATTTTTAACCTCAATTTTTTAAGGATAAACCACAATAAACTGAGGGCCACAATTTATTGTGGTTAAATTAACGCTTAAGTCACTGATATCTAACATATTAAATTTTGGCACGATAGGTGCAACCACTTGATATAGCTAAACATAACAGCTAACTAGAAATGAACCAATATTTCAAGACTGTTCTAAGAGTAACAAGTCTGATTGTTAAGAAGTAGAGATAGCCAGAATTTGAGGAAAAATTATGCAGAGACATCCACTCCCCCCATTTGACTTAGCATCAGCTAAAGCCAAGGTGCAAGCGGCAGAAGACGCTTGGAATTCCCGCGACCCGAAGCGCGTAGCTAAAGCTTATTCAGACCGGTCCCAGTGGCGAAACAGAGATCTCTTTTTTGTCGGTAGAGAAGCTATAGAGACATTCTTGACCGAAAAATGGAAGCAAGAGCTTCATTACAAATTAATGAAAGAGCTATGGGCCTATAGCAGCAATCGCATATCGGTGCGGTTTGAATATGAGTGGCAGGATGCAAAAACAGGCCAGTGGTTTAGAACCCATGGAAACGAGCATTGGGAATTTGACGAGAATGGGTACATGCAGCGCCGAGATATGAGTGCAAATGATGTACCGATTTCATCAGGTGAGCGTCGCATAGGTTTGATCGTTGTGAATCAGCGCAGCGCTGAGGCGTAAATGAGAGGGAAGGTGCTATGACACATAAATTCGCGCAAACCATGCTCACAGCTAATGTAAAGGCTGCCCAGTTAGCGTCTGGTTCGATTGAGCAAAATGAAAACCTTGAGAAAAGCTTTGGTCCTAATGCGCAGCTAAGGCTTAGGGAAGCTGAGTTTATATCGCAAAGGGATTCATTCTACCTAGCGTCGGTAAGTGAGACAGGCTGGCCCTATGTTCAACATCGTGGGGGTCCAAAAGGCTTTCTAAAAACCTTGGGCGGCAACCTTTTAGCTTATCCAGATTTTCGGGGAAACAGACAATTGGTTAGCACTGGCACCTTGCGGGTAATGACCGCTGTTCCATTATTTTGATGGACTATGTAAGAAGGCGGAGATTAAAACTTCTTGGACATGTTCGTGTTCAAGATGTGTCTTTAGTGAGTTCAGAGATTTTGGAAATGCTAGCCTTGCCTGATTATCAGGCAACGTGTGAGCGGGTTTTCTTCATTGACGTGCACGCATTCGACTGGAACTGTCCCGCGCATATTACGCCAAGGTTCAGTCGTGAAGAGTTTGTGGAGATGAATACTCTAGACGAAACGGGTGCTAGGTAATGGCTGGGAGTTCAAAGCAATCACTTGCGCTATTGTCATATTGGCCATGTTTATTTTTGGTGATGTGACTGGGCGCGTCCAATGACTGCTCGGTGCTAATGGTGTGCCGATTCAATGACAGAATTAGCAAAGGCAGGTAACGGATAAATGGAGTTAATAGATGAGCTAAAGATAAAACAGAGATTAATTGAAGGGTAAAAAATCAGTGAAAGATAAATCTGAATAAATAGTATACAAACCGGGGTAAAAAAATGATCAGGGTAAAAACAATGGTAATCTTAATGGTAATTCCTGCTGTAATCGCTGTGGCGTTTTGGTTGTTTGTGCCAGTCGGGCCTTGGTACTAAACCGAGGAGAGACGTGTCTCTATGTCATCGGTTTTTTGGATAATTTTATAGTAACTTAGAGATAAATACATCTCGGATAATCGGAGTTAAAGAGATCGGCTAATCACCATCTTTTGAACTTCGTTGGTGCCTTCATATATCTGACAAACTTTTACGTCGCGAAAAAAACGTTCTACCGGGAAGTCTTTAAGGTAGCCATAGCCGCCATGAATATGAATCGCTTCGGAGCACACTTTTTCAGAAATTTCGGAGGCAAATAGCTTTGCCATTGACGCTTGGGTCAAACAGGGCAAGCCCTGATCTTTGAGCTGAGCCGCATGAAATATAAGCTGCCTAGCGGCTTCTATTTGAGTGGCCATTTCAGCAAGTTTAAACGAAATGCTCTGATAATCAGCAATGGGATTTCCAAAAGCTGAGCGCTCTTTGGAAAACAATAGTGCCGCCTCGAGTGCTGCACGCGCAATGCCCACGCACTGGGCCGCTATGCCAATTCGCCCGCCTTCTAAGTTAGCTAAGGCAATTTTATAGCCTTGGCCTTCTTCCCCCAACAGGTTAGTCGATGGAATACGGCAGTCCTCAAACGTTATTTGACAGGTGTCAGAGGCATGTTGACCAAGCTTGTCTTCAACACTGCTTACAATATAGCCAGGTGTATTGGTTGGAACAATAAATGCGCTAATGCCTCTTTTTCCGGCCTCTGGGTCGGTTACAGCAAAGACAATCGCAATGTCTGCATTCTTGCCAGATGTAATAAATTGTTTTGTGCCGTTAAGAACATATTCGCTAGCATCGAGAACGGCCTTGGTTTTTATATTTGCGGCATCACTACCAGCCTGTGGCTCTGTTAAACAAAACGCGGCTAATTTTTCACCGGATGCAAGAGGCTTAAGAAATTCATTTTTTTGCCACTCATCACCAAATTCAAAAATAGGCATACAGCCAACAGAGTTGGTAACACTGATAATGGTTGAGCAAGCTGCATCACCAGCTGCAATTTCTTCTAACACAATCGCCGCAGAGGTATAGCCAATATCACAACCACCCCATTGCTCGGGTACCAGCATGCCATAGAAGCCGAGCTGGGCTAATCCGTTTAGCGCATCGCGAGGAAAAGTTTTTTGTTGGTCCCAGCCAGCAGCAAACGGAGTGATTTTCTCGGCCACATACTGACGGGCTGTCTGCTGGATTAGGCTTTGTTCTTCGTTAAAAATCATGGCGTAGGATCACCTCAAGAAAAGTTGCTATTGTATGGTTTGACGGTAGGCTCTGATGTAAGTTTAGGTGCAGATTTTAAACTCTAAAAAAGTTCAACAGCCAAAGCCGTCGCCTCCCCTCCACCGATACACAGGGAGGCGATGCCACGTTTTTTATTTCGTTTGGCAAGTGCTGCGATCAGCGTGACCACAATGCGAGTTCCAGAACAGCCAATAGGGTGACCTAGGGCGCAGGCCCCACCATTGACGTTCACCTTGTTGTGATCAAGCTTGTGCTCTTCCATTGCGGCCATGGGCACGACAGCAAATGCTTCGTTTATTTCAAACAGGTCGACTGAATCTTTGTCCCAGCCTGTTTTCTTAAACAGCGCACTTAAGGCTCCAATCGGTGCCATCGTAAATTCACTAGGTAGCTGTGAATGAGAGGTATGGGCTATGATTTTTGCCAAGGGGGTTAAGCCTCTCGCAGTAGCCTCTGACAGCTTCATTAACACGACCGCCGCCGCTCCGTCTGAAATTGAGCTGGCATTCGCCGCGGTCACAGTTCCATCTTTCTTGAAAGCTGGTCGTAACTTTGGAATCTTATCGAAGCTAGCCTTCATAGGCTGCTCGTCTTGAGTCACTCTAATTTCTTTGCCGCGACTAGTATAACTAACAGGCGTGATCTCTTCTTCAAAGGCACCAGATTCGATAGCAGCTTGGGCACGCTTTAACGAGGTGATAGCGTACTCATCCTGTGCTTCACGAGTGAAGCTGTATTTGTCTGCGCATGATTCTGCGTATACACCCATCGCCTCGCCCTCATAGGCGTCTTCTAGCCCATCGAATGCCATGTGGTCTAGCAGCTTGCCATGGCCAAAACGATAGCCTGTTCGGGCCTGAGGGATAAGATGAGGGGCCCGACTCATGCTTTCCATGCCGCCGGCAACCATAACCTTGTTAGTGCCCGCTATCAGTAGGTCGTGGGCAAGCATTATTGATTTCATGCCAGAGCCGCAGACTTTATTTATCGTGGTGCAACCAGCAGATTTGGGCAGGCCTGCGCCTAAGGCGGCTTGCCGAGCAGGTGCCTGACCGACACCGGCGGGTAGCACGCAGCCCATTATCACTTCGTCTACGGCATCGGCTTCCAATCCGGCGCGGGAAACTGCCGCACTTATCGCGGTAGAGCCAAGAGCGGTGGCGCTAACCCCAGATAAATCTCCTACAAGCCCCCCAATCGGGGTGCGGGCCTGGCCAACGATAACTATCGGGTCATTTGTATCACTCATAGCAAGTCTCACTTTGTGCAAAATTCTGTTGAGACGAGATTATACAGGCAGTGGCATAAACGGCTAGAGACTCCGCATAATTAGTAAATCAGGCTAATTTCTATGAGTGAAAGGCTTGAAGGGCGGATTTAGCTGAATGCTAGGAATTGAAGAGGAATGTCTAAATCTTTTAACCAATACAAATAAGGCGTAAGCTCAAATGAAAGGGCAATTAACTTTCTCATTATGCAGAAGCACTAACAGCGCTATAAAAGTGCTGCGATATACGATGCTTTCAAAAAAAGGTCAACGACATGATTCCATTACTTAGACAATTTAAGCAAACCAAAAGCCGGTTTTTCATTCGCGTTGGTAAGCTCACCTTACTCAATTTTGCTTTTTTGTTGGCGGCGTGTTCAGAGCAACCAGCGATGGAGCAGGCTGCAGTGGATAATGACCTAACAATTGCCCAAGCCGAATCTACTGTCACTACTATTCAAAACGAAGTGCAGCTGCGATTTACTAGCCATGGTATACCTCATGTAAAGGCTGAATCATGGGAAGGCTTGGGCTATGGATTTGCTCATGCTGTAGCAACTAATACTGTTTGCGTGCTTGCAAAAGAATTGATCACTGTACGTGGAGAAAAGGCCAAATACTTTGGTGATTCTGAGCGAAATATTAATGGCGATGCGTTCCATAAAGCCTTGCTTCATCCCGGTAAAATTGACGAATACTTAGCCAGTTCCAGCCAAGATAACAAAGAAATGGATAAAGGCTATGCGGCCGGTTACAACAACTTTTTAGAGGTGAAAAAAGGCCAGCTACCGGCCTCTTGTAACGGGGCCGACTGGGTTAAACCTATCGATGTAAACGATCTCGCTAAGCTCGCGTTAGGCTCTGGCATCCGCTATGGCTTGGGCCGCGTTACAGCCGAGATAGCAACTGCTGCGCCGGGCATGGAATTAGCATCACTGGATACCATGGATCTATTTGTTGACCCAGATATGGTTGGCAGCAACGCCTTAGCATTCGGCAGTGAATTAACTGAGAATGGCCGCGGCGTGTTATTAGGCAACCCCCACTATCCTTGGCATGGAGCGTCACGGTTTCATATGGCGCATCTTACTTTGCCAGGTGAAATGGATGTAATGGGTGTTGGCCTCATTTCTACTCAGCGAATAGCCATAGGTTTTACCGAAAAAGTAGCGTGGACTCATACCGTGTCCACAGCACTTCGTTTCACTATGTTTCGCCTAGATCTGGTGGCAGGTGATTCACTGTCTTACCGGTTAGGTGATGAAGTACGCGCAATAGAGCCGATTAATGTTGATGTGGAAACTGAAAACGGCTTGGTTAACCGCACCGTCTATATGACTCACCTAGGCCCGGTGGTAGTGAGTAAAACTACGCCTTGGTCAGATCGCTATGTTTATGTCATGCGCGATGTGAATTATGAAAACTACCGCAGTGGCGATCAGTATAGAGCAATGCAAAATGCACAGAACGTGTCAGAACTTCGAGATGCGCTTGGTCAGTATCAAGCAGCCGCTTTCGTTAATACAATTGCTGCCGACAGCTCCGGTGGTGCGCTTTACGCTGATATGTCTGCTATTCCTAATGTATCAGCAGAGCTAATTGAGCGCTGTGAGGTTGGTCAAGAAGGAGCTGGCGGCCGCAGAGCAATCACATTAAATGGATCAGATCCAAGCTGTGATTGGCAGGTAGACCCCAGTGCCGCCCATCCAGGATTGATGCCTCCTACCCAACAGCCTAGCCTGATTACTGAAAACTACGTTAGCAATATGAATGACTCCTATTGGCTATCAAATCCTGAAAACCGCCTAGAAGGCTATTCACCAATAATTGGTAACGAACAATCATCTCGTTCCTTGCGCACCCGAGCTGGACTCAAATTTGTAGGTGAACTATTAAAAACCGGCGACAAATTCAGCCAACAATCGGTAGAGGATTTACTGTTTAGTCATCGCCACTATGGCGCTGAGCTTTTTCTAGACGATGTATTAACGGTTTGTAAAGCCCAGACGGATACGCAGGTAAGTGAGGCCTGTGAAGTACTAAGCCAATGGGATCGGCGCCAAGACATAGACAGCGTCGGCGCCCACATTTTCAATGAGTTTTGGACCGCAGCAAAAGGGCTAAATCAACATTATGCAGTGCCCTTTGATTTGGATGACCCAATCAATACGCCTCGTGGACTGACCCTTGAAAACCCGGCGACGCTTGAGCTTGTCGCAGGGGCATTGAGTACGGCTGTTGAATCACTAAATGAACTCGATATACCCATTGATGCCAAATGGGGCGATGTTCAGTTTGCAGTGCGAAACGGCGAAAAAATAGGCATACCGGGAGGCTCAGGCCGCGCCGGCATGTTCAGCGTTATAACTGCGCGACTAAACGAAGAGTCAAAAGGTTATAGCCCAATTACGCACGGTAACAGCTATATTCAAACCGTAACTTGGAATGACGACGGCACGCCAAATGCTGAAGCGGTGCTTACTTACTCCCAATCTCCTGAGCCTGACTCTCCTCACTATTCGGATTTAACCAAGCTCTATTCCAATAGCGAATGGATCAAACTGCCATTTACAGAGAGTGAAATTGAGCAAGATCTAGTGAGTGAGCAAATTTTAAGATTTTAGTTCTTCAAGGTAAGCAAACAGAAATGATTTTAACATGGCGCTCAAATTGAGCGCCTGAGCTGCGAAGCATCAGCGAATACATATCAGGGCTAACCCACTTCTTAACTCTTCACAAAACAATAGGAATAAAATAACTTTTTATAGGGAGTGAGATAGCTTGTGAAAGAAATTCATTCGTCTGTCCAGTCTTATAAAAAGTGCCTGAGTTCACCGGGGAGACAGTTCCCGCTGGTATGCTGAAAGCACATCAGACTAAGGAAGGAACCTGAGATAAACTTAAGCTAACCGGCGGCAATCTAACTTATAGAATTCTAGAGCCAGAATTTGAAGAGTTACCTTTATCTTGTGAAAAATTCGATGTGGTCAAGCCTACTATTGTTCACGTAGTGGAACCGCAAAGGAATGTTCGGTTTCATGTCGAGTTTTTCGTAAATTGTTTTTCTCTACTTATCCTGCCATAGCCATAGCCATAGCCATAGCCATCAGGCGCTGGTAATGAAGCCGCTCAATGCCATTGTTGCTAAAAGTATCTTCGATCTTTAAAGGTGAATTTACCGTGACAGAGCAATAATGAAAAATCAACATTTAAAATGACTAGCTATGATCGCCGAAATAATAGGTGGCACCGCGGTCATTTTAAATGTTGATATTGATTGGCCTATAAATTAGATAGAGTTCCCAATGGACCGCTTTGCATCCCTGTGTTCTTGAAGCGGCTGCTTATCAAGACCTTATCTTCGAGCTTGAATCAATGACAATGCCGATTGTGAGCGATCGCATTTTTGCCGACCTTTACAATAGGATGCTCAACGGAGAGTCCCCCGCAAATGATGTGAAAAACCAAAGGATAGTTAAGCTTTCGTGCTCACTCCTTTGATTCTAAGCATTACCAGCTACGCCATTCGCACGAAAATAATTAAGAAGGCGCCAAATGATCAGGACGTCTAACGATACGGATTTTGACGCGATTTCTAACATTTACAGTGTGTCGAAATAAGATGAACTTTCAAACGAAAATAACGACTTTGAACTACTTCCTTTGAAGTTGGATAAAGAGCGTCTAAAAAGTCTACAAGATTCTAATATTGTTGTCTTTGATATTGAGGGTATAGTTGGATTCGGTTCCTATAAAGGCAGCGAGCTCACTGGGTTTTTTGTTCATCCAGATTGCCGTGGCAAGGGAATAGGACGGATATTGTTAGATTATCTGCTTAAACAGGTTGGCTCCCTCGCAATACTGTTTGTTGTCAAATCGAATCATTTGGCCGTTGGTTTCTACGAAGCTGTTGGTTTTGCAATCGCCAGTGAATTTGAAACCGCCTACAATGGTATTCCAGTGCTGGCCAATGAAATGGTTCGACAGGTCGGTTCAGACTAGCCCTTGGAGGAACTTTTCTAGTAGGTGAATTATCAATTTTTACGGAATCTCTTTTGAAACTAAGCTGAGGTTGTTTAGGGAGCAATGGCTACCATTAGTAATTGTCCAGATGAACGACCATCAAGTTAAGACAGTTAAGACAGTTAAGACAGTTAAGACAGTTAAGACAGTTAAGATCGAAGGAGACTTTTATCTGGCACAGTCACCAGGACACGGGCGCGACCTTTATGGTTCTGCAGGGCAATCTTCGAATTGATCTTAGAGACTGCCACGTAGACTTAGCTAAAGGCGAAATGTAGGTATTACCGGAGGGTGTTGAACACAAGCCTTACGCCGAGTTAGAGGTAGAAATGCTACTTACAGAGCCCCGTGCCGTTGTTAATACCGGTGATGAAGGTGGTGGAGTGCGAACTGCAGAAAATGATGTTTGGATTTAATAAAAGAAATAGGCGTACTATGTACCGTAGTTCGAGCTCCCTTTTTCCATACTTTAGCGGCTAGTCTGGCCAGCACACTAGATAGTTACAATAATCAGAATCTCTAAAGGAGATCATAAATGGCCACAGCTACTGATAGTTCTAGTTTCGCTGAAATCCGAAATCGTCGCGGCGTTGGTTTTTCTCTCATTATCAGTTCAGTACTTTTTTTCTTTTTGACAATCAACTATGGCTGGCGCCAAGCTGCGCTTTTCGTGGTGGGTCTGACCGCGGGTATTATTCTTTATCACGCCGCCTTTGGTTTCACTGCTGCTTGGCGAAATATAGTTACCACCGGGCGCGGTGCTGGCCTGCGTGCGCAAATGATTATGCTGGCGGTGACGGTCGTAATCTTTGTCCCCCTTATCTCCCAAGGCGAGTTTGCCGGAACAAGTCTGCGAGGTAACGTCAATCCCTTAAGTTTGGGAGTTGTTTGCGGCGCCTTTATGTTTGGTATTGGTATGCAATTGGGTGGTGGCTGTGCGTCGGGCACCTTGTTCACCGTTGGTGGCGGCAATGCACGCATGTTAGTCACACTTGTATTTTTTATTGTGGGTTCAGTGCTTGGAACATTGCACTGGGGCTCGTGGCAAAACGGACCAAGCCTCGCCCCCTTTTCCTTATTAGAAAACTACGGTGGCGTAGGAGCTATTGGTATAAGTCTTATTATGTTTAGCGTGGTCTGGTTTGCATCAGCGGCTTATGAAAAGCATCGTCACAGCTCTTTGTCTGAAGAAACTAAACCGGCCTTTTCGTTATTGCGTGGTCCTTGGACGCTTATCGCAGGTGCCTTGGCCCTAGCGGTGGTCAATGCGTCGACACTTTTACTCGCTGGCAGGCCGTGGGGAGTGACTTCAGGGTTCGCTCTATGGGGGGCAAAGCTTGGTAGTGTTTTCGGCCTTGATGTATCCGGTTGGGCTTACTGGGAGCGGGCCGGTCAGGCCGCGTCGCTCGATGCCAGCGTATACAGCAACATCACCTCAGTAATGAACTTTGGTATTATCTTAGGGGCTCTGTTTGCCGCCAGTATGGCAGGAAAGTTCGCGCCATCATTTAAACTGCCTATGCGGTCATTAGTGGCTGCAGTTATTGGCGGGCTACTTCTTGGTTATGGAGCACGTATAGCCTACGGCTGTAACATTGGTGCTTACTTCGGTGGTATATCTTCTACCAGCATGCATGGCTGGCTCTGGTTCGTCGCTGCGTTTATAGGTAGCACTTTAGGCACACGACTGCGCCCAGTTTTTGGTCTTGCTTAAGACTTAAAGGGAATGGGATGCAGAAGATAATTCAGCTTTCGCATGAGAGCTTTTGGTCGGGGGAACGGGATTTAACAAAGCTCAAGGAAAAAATCGATGAGCTAAACTTTGATGGTTGGAAAATAGTCTCTGTCAGTCCGAACGTTGGATTCGCAGGAGCGTTTATTCCTACACGCTCTTAGTTGAGCTTTCAAACTGGGCTTTCGATTTCAAAACGCATTCTTAGAAAAATAGGCGGTGATAAGTAAGGTAAGAATGACGGTTGAGAACGAGCTCGTAGAAAAGAGCGATTCCAAGCTTGGATTCAGAAAGTCATAGTGAAAGCCTTAGCTTGCACACTTAATTGAGACTCTAAATTTCCGCCAGCTCAAATTCGGCGGCGGCACGCTGGCATGTAGCCTCAGAGGGCTGCCAAAAATTCCATCGGGGGTTGGGCGCAAACGGCAGTGAAGAGCACAGCTAGCACTTCGTTAGATTGGGAATGTGCAATTTCAAAGACTTCTTGTAGGCGAGGATCTTCCGCTAAATCACGAAAAGCTATTTCTGAAGCGAGGGTATAGTTTTTGAGTATTAGTACACCTCCTTGCACCGCGACTTTAAGTCTCATAAAAGCTGAATCAATATTCCCCGGCGCCAAAAGCGTTCTAGCTTGCCTCTGCGATCAGCTCGGCAACTCGACTATTCTCTGGCAACGACGTTTTTTCTGATGGCCCCTCTGGCACAATGTAGGGGCGAAAAAACATCAGGACAACCGCCACACACACTGCGCCGATGGTAACAATATCTAGTCGCTTGCCAGTCTTGTGGATGACCGAATCAGTAGCATCTATTTCGGCTGTGGGTATCATTCCTTCTGGAGTTAGCTCATAAGCCCAAGAGATAATAAGTGCTACTGGAAAGCCTAAAAAGAGGGCCGCAACAATAGCTGTAGTAAACCATTCAGGTAAAAGAAGAACGCTTTCGAGAACGTCTGCTACCTGCGTAATTACCCAGCTGACCACCGCGCAGACAAGCGCAACTCGCACTACGTTACGGCGTTTTAACTCGGTTCAAAAAAAATCCTTCAAAGCAGTTACCTAAAACTATTTGCAGAAGGGCCTTGTGATGGTCGTGATATTTTTTACATAATATGAGCTAATATCCAAGATCTTATAAGGATTTTGGAGAGAGGCGCGGGCTGCTTTGGGTCTATTTAACGGTAGTATTCGGCTGGGGGAGGGGGATAAGAAACCCCTGCCAACAGAGGACTTTTGACTATGTCTTTGGATATTTCGGGCTTTTTTCGGGCTTGTTTGGGGGGTAGCTTAGGGCACTGCTTAATCGAGACTTGTTCACAAATCAGATTTGCGGTTAAGCTCCAATAGTTTTTTACCAGTATTCTCTCAACCACAGCAAAAGCTCAGCTATGCAAAACGAATCTCCTCTCAGTGGCATCACAGTTCTCTCTTTTGAGCATGCAATAGCAGCGCCTCTTTGCACGCGTCAATTGGCTGAACTCGGCGCTAAAGTAATCAAAGTAGAACGCCGAGGCAGCGGCGACTTTGCTCGTCACTATGATAGCCGCATCAAGGGTCAATCCTCCCATTTTGTGTGGGTGAACCGTTCAAAGGAAAGTTTAACCCTTGATTTAAAGCATCCCGGGGCAAAGCCAATTTTGCAGCGCTTGCTCGGGCAAGCCGATGTCCTTGTGCAAAATCTTGCGCCTTCAGCGGCATCGAGAATGGGATTGTCCTATGAAGCGCTGCACTCTCAGTTTGAAAAACTGATATTTTGCAATATCTCAGGTTACGGGGACGAAGGGCCATACAAAGACAAAAAGGCGTACGATCTTTTAGTGCAGGCGGAATCTGGGTTTTTGTCTATTACCGGCACGCCAGAATCTGCCGTCAAGAGTGGCATTTCTATAGCCGATATTGCAGCAGGTATGCAGGCACAGTCGGCAATTTTGGCGGCGCTTATTCTGCGAGCGAACACCGGTCTTGGCAGCAAAATAGACATTTCGATGTTGGAGGCAATGGTTGAGTGGATGGGCTTTCCGTTGAACTATGCCTACGATGGCGCGGAGCCTCCGCAAAGATTTGGCGCCGATCACGCTAGTATTTATCCCTACGGCGCGTTTGCCAGCGGCGATAATAAGGCAATAATGATTGGTCTTCAGAACGAGCGAGAATGGTTAGACTTTTGCTCAGTCGTACTAGGGGATGAAGCCTTGGCTTGCGACGGACGCTTTGCCAACAATCAGCTGAGGTCTCGCAATCGAGATGTATTGAAGAAAATAATCGAATCGATTTTTTTGCAGTTTAATGTTGCTGAGATAAAGCAGAAACTCGATCGAGCCAAGATTGCCTATGCTGACGTCAATGAAATGCAGGACGCTTGGAATCACCCGCAGTTGCAGGCCCTAAATCGAATCGTTGAAACGAAGACTCCTGGGGGTACTGTTAAAAGTTTTTTACCTCCGGGAAACAATAATCAATTTGAGCCGACTTTGAATCCGGTGCCTGACATTGGCGAACACAGCCGTGAGATTCTTCTGGGTTTGGGTTTTTCAGATGAAGAAATCGACGGTTTTTACAAAGATGAAATTGTTTAGGCTAAGCCCGGCTTACTAGCTTTGCCTAGCTAATAAGCCGCCGCCACCCCACCACTACTGATGTAACCGAAAAACCAAGCCCAATTAAACTGAGAGCAATAACTAGAATATCCCACAGCGGCCTGTGTTTCCAAAGTAGTTGAAAATCCAAGCTGTGCAATCCGTTAAATAGCCAACGCTCTCGTCTGCTGGCGTTATCAACTCTATTTAGAACTTCGCCGTTGGCAGCATCAATGTGAAACCACGAATCGTTGGCGTCATTAAACTTAGCGCGATACATCGGAAGGGGCCGATAACGGTTATGGCGAGAGTAATAATAATCATCTTCCTCGGTGATTAACTCTAAACTGGTAAGCGATGCGCTTGGTATGAGTGACGGTGTAGCCTTTTCAATTTTGCTCGATAGCCATTGCGCTTTATCACCTTTATTGTTTCCGACCGCCCTATCTGATGCAGAACGAACCAGGCTGTAGTGTGGCTGTGAGTGAATTTGATGCCAGCGAATTTCTTTGACAGGATCATTGGAGGCCACTAGCGCGGGCATGGTTAAGTTGGAAAGACGCAGCGCGGGATTACCAGCATAGCGGATCAGCTGATCGCGTGGTGATACGTTTGAGCTAAATACACCCCACGGGCCCATTGACATAAGGCCGCTAAAAATGAAGGTGGAAACAAAGACTAAAGTGAGTAAGCCAAGAATGTGATGCCACTTCATCCAGCCGCGATAGGGGCTGCAGTCTTTCCCTTCACGGTAAGGGTTTCTAATACGTAGTCTCATAAAACCAATCACTGCCCCGCTGACCACAGACACAATCCCGATCAGTGAAACGTAGACGACTACATCGCGCCAAAGAGAATTGTTTTGCCTAAGCGCAGCCGGATAGATCCAGTGCAAAGTTGAACCCAGCCAGTTCCAGAAGCGCTCGCCTCGCGCGGTGTCGCGCACAACCTGACCACTGCTGCTGGATATATACAGTACGCCGCGACCGGCGTTATTGAGTTCAATTTTATGCAGAGGGCGGTGTTTGTCTAGACCCGCTGACAGTGTCCATTGATCGAGATCGACTAAACCTGCATGGGTAGGGGTCTCGTCAGAATGATGAAAACCAGACTGCGTGGCAGCGAGTAACGCTTGTTTATTACCGATTGAGGTTAGTAACTCGCCGCTGTCGGCAAAAACGAAATAATCCCGACTGCTTGGTGTCGTGAACTGATAGCTTGGGCGGCCCAAAACAGTGGTTAGCTTAACGCCGCTAAAAACACTTTCGGTGACAGACTTGGCAGCTTCAAAAGGGGAGAGCCGGATCTGATCTGTTTTTAGAGTCGGTAAGTTATCTAGCCTTTCTGCTGTGGTCAGCTCAGGATATTCTACGTACATCATCACTATGCCGCTGGCAAACCACATAGCAAAAAGTAGACACATGCCAATGCCAAGCCAGCGATGCATGACAAACAGTGCGGTCTTAGCTTTCTTCAAGTTCATAGAAGCCACTTACAGTCAAAATCACATTGATGTCTTCACCGGTTTCGTTTGAGAAATACCAGCCATGGATACCTTCGAATGGCGCTACCAGATAGCCGCTGGAAGAATCGCTGCGGCCTACTTTATAAAACATGAGATCCCCCGGCGCTTCTGTTTCTCGAATAGTATGTCCATGAAACTCTATCAGCAGTTTCTCGGGATCATTCAAACCAACAGCCTCCCAACTGTAGGTAATCGCATGGCCCTGTTTCATATTGAGTGTGTACTCTAAGTCTTTCAAGGCATAAACCGGTATTTCAATCACATCGCTGCGAAACTCTGCCTGTTCATCGTAGAAGACACTGTCAGGTAATGGGATATCTATCCAATCAATGTCTTCACTCGAGCAGTCAATAAGAATAAGGCTTAAACAAAAAAACAAACCAACTTTAAAGGCAACCCTAAATTTGCATGCCAAATCAATGATTCTTGTTTTCTGCATTTGTGACTCCAATGTTGCGTGAAAGCTCAATGGTAGGAGGTTAACAACATATGGGGCAAGAAATTATCAGTTTCTTCATTCGGTTAACGTTAAAAAACGGTTTTAAACTGCCGTAACCGCTGGGTTTTGACTAAGCTTCTATTTATCAAATTCAACTGAACTGAAGATCAGTCACTTTCTAATCGGGCCATGTCGCTCTTAAAGGAAAAATTTTATGCTTGTAACTCCAAGTAGTAATGGTGTTAGCAAATGTTCATGCCTCGCTTTCGCTATAAGCGTACTTGTCGCAAGCGGGAACGTAAGCGCCCAAAAAATCGTGGATGAAATTGTTGTTAAAGGTCAAGGCGGTGTTGGCAGCATTCGATTAGGTGTCAGGAATGATGCCGGTAGCAGGCTAGGACTCTCAGCGCTGGATACGCCGGCCAGTGTCGGCATCATTACTCGGGAAGAGATCGCTACCAAGGGAGACTACGGTGCGCTGGATGCGGTGACCCGGACCGCTGGAGTTTCAGCCAGCGCTAGTCCGGGCAATGGTGGCACATCTATTTCTTCTCGAGGCTTTAATGGGCACAATTCCACTGTGTACACTTACGACGGGACTCGCCTGTATATCACTGCGGGCACGGTCACCTTTCCCGCTGACACGTGGACTCTAGAGCGGGTGGAAGTGCTCAGGGGCGCGGGTTCGGTGATTAACGGCGTAGGTGCACTGGGCAGCACCATCAACTATGTGCCCAAAAAACCCAAGCTCGGCGATAGTGATTTTCAAGCTGTTGTCGCTGGTGGCAGCTTCGGCATGAACAGAATCGCCCTCGGTGGCGGCGCTCAAATTTCTGAGTCAGTAGCGTTACGCTTGGACGCTTCACGGCAAGAAGAAGATGGCTTTGTAGACCGCGCCGCAGAAAAGCGGGAAGTGATAGCCGGCTCACTGTTGTTTCAGCCGAATGAAGATTTAAGTGTTCGATTAAGTGTGGACTATGCAGATGTTGATGCGGCTCCTTACTGGGGTACGCCGCTGATCAACGGTGAGGCAAGCCGATCGCATAGGCAGAATAATTACAATTTTCAAGATGGCAAGGTCAAATATGAGGACATCTGGTCTCGAGTGCATGTGCAATGGAGTCTTTCGGACAGCGTTACCTTCCGCAACGACACTTACTTAATAAAAGCCGACCGAGAATGGCAGAATTTAGAGGAGTATTCATTAAATCAGGGCACAGGCTTGATTGATAGGGCGGCCTATCTTGGCATTGTTCAAAAACAGGAGCAGCTAGGCTCTCGTTCCGACTTTTTGATTGAGTCAGAGTTGGGTGGCATGAATAACAAGTTTAGTATTGGTGCCGAGATTAATGAAATAGATTTAGACTACGCTAATAATTTTAGTACCGGCGGTTTTGGCTTTGGTGACAGTGTGCAAGTGTTTGGATTCAATCCTGACCTGCGACCGGAAACTGCGATCCCGACAATTCTTGATTACCAAACCGACACGCGTCAGGTCGCAATTTTTATCGATGACATTCTCCAAATCACAGATAAACTGAGTGTGGTAATCGGAGCTAGGTTTGATGACATCGATTTTGATCGGTTTGATTTAGCTATTGGTGGCAATCCAGCAGCAGCTTTTGATGCTAAGTTTTCAGAACTCACCTGGCGCGCGGGTTTAGTTTATCAGCCCTCTGAGCAGTTGAGTTTTTACGCCCAAGCTAGCACCGCTGCGGACCCAGTAACCTCGCCCATTTCGATTAGTGCAGGCAATGCTGACTTTGACCTTGCCACTGGACGCCAATATGAAATTGGCGTTAAGCAGCAGTTCCTTGGTGGCAAAGGTGAATACACTTTGGCTTATTTTGATATTGAGAAAAACGACATCGTAACTCGTCTGCCAGCGTCGATGATTGATGAGCAGATAGGACAGCAAAGTTCAAATGGTACTGAATTTACTCTTCGAGTGAACCCAATAGATACTTTGAGTGTCGATTTTAATGTCTCGAGTATTAATGCAGAATTCGACGAGTTTTTCTCTAGAGGTTTTTCACTTGTGGGGAATACTCCGCGTAATGTTCCTGAGAATACTGCCAATCTCTGGTTGAACTGGTCACCGATAAATAACGTGCAAATAGGTGGTGGCTTTCGCTATGTAGACTCTCGGTTTGCTAACGATCAAAATACAGAAGAAATGCCTGCGTACACAGTATTTGATGCCAGTGTTAACTGGATGGCCACTGATAATCTTACGGTTACCGGCCGAGTCAGAAATTTAACCAATGAAGAAGACTTTGTACTGGCGCCGTATGTCCCAAATCAGTGGATCTTTGGTGACCCACGTGCTTTTGAGATAAGTCTTAGATACAGAATGTAAAAGTATTCGCGATTAGTTGATTATCCAACTTCCGCTTATCCCTTAGCCGGAGGTTGGTAAAAACCGAGAAGACCATGCGGCGATGCAAGTCGCCGCATACTGTGAGTCAGCGGCCTTACTTAGTAGGTGGTCGGCGTTGTCTAGACTGATAAAGCTTTTAGGGTGGAGCGCTTCTTTATAAATTTTTTCTGCTTCGGCGATACCAACTGTCGCGTCCACTGGTGAATGCAATATCAAAAGGGCCTTATCTAACTTTTTAATGTGATCGCTGGACTGTGATCCGATATCGTCCAGAAATTGCTTTTTAACCTTAAACTTGCGGCCAGCCAAACATACTTCGGCTTCACCTTCTTTTTGAATTTTCTCAACGTCTTCGCCAAACTGCTTGCTGACGTGGTGAGTTTGGAAAGGTGCTCCGATGGTGACTACGGCGGCAATTTCAGGAATGTGGCCGGCGGCTTTTAGTACAGCAGCTCCGCCGAGGCTATGACCGATGACCATGCTCGGTGCCTTGTAGTTTTTTCGCAAAAAATCTGCTGCAGCAATTAGGTCTTCCACGTTAGAGGAGAAGTTCGTATTTGCAAAGTCCCCGTCACTGTTGCCAAGACCGGTAAAGTCGAACCGTAAAACACCGAAACCTAGGTTCACCAGAGATCGTGCTATTCGAGAGGCTGCGGCAATATCTTTGCCGCAGGTGAAGCAGTGGGCAAAGAGCGCATAGGCTTTAATATTGACGTCCTCGGGGGCCTCTAACAGCCCGGCAAGCTTAATATCGTTGCTGTTAAATTCAATTTTGGTTCGCTTGTTCGCCATCGTTTTTCCTATCAGGTGGAGAGCGTGAATAGGGGACTAAATTGCTTAAGGCAGCGCTAGGGCTAATATTCTTGTGTCAGGGCCCGCTCCCACCGCCATAGCAATATACTGTTTACCATCCACAGCATAAGTCATCGGCGTACCCATCGGTGGCAAAGGAATTTCTAGTTCGCTGATGATGTCCCCCGTCGCCTTATTGTAGGCGCGAATGAGTGATCTGCCATTGTCGTACTGACCAAAAAATAACAGGGACTTTGTTAACAGCGGCCCATTGCGACCAAATGAGCCAACCGGGCCAGGATCTTCAATTCCCATGTCGATAATCCGCTGGCGAATGCCCTCTCCGTGAGGAATCATCCACTCCTGTTCGCCTCTGTTTAAATTAATTGCGGTGATTCGTGAATAGGGCGGTTTGATGATTGGCAGGCCTTGGGGCC
Source organism: uncultured Gammaproteobacteria bacterium (assembly GCA_913031035.1). GTDB lineage: Bacteria > Pseudomonadota > Gammaproteobacteria > Pseudomonadales > Pseudohongiellaceae > UBA9145. Next base: position 58,592 of record CAJWGN010000002.1, on the reverse strand, counting down.
CGTCTACGTTAAAGCGTTCGCCGTCAAATCTAAAATTAGATACCGCCGGGTCTTCGGGACGAACCATGCGCACATAGCGAGGCACCGACATAGAGGAGAGATATAGGATATTGGTTTCAGGGTCTATCGCGCCCCCAGACCAGTTTCCGCCGCCGCTGTAGCCCGGGAATATAATAGTACCTCTCTCGCTTAGAGGGGTGAATAGAGGGCCATAGTCAAGATCGCTAATGATATCCAAAGCTTCAGCGCGTAACTCATCGGTGAAATCGATGAGGGTCGCGTCAGTGATCCCCTGTGCTTCAAACGGAGGGGGTTTAGTTGGAATAGGCTGAGTAGGGGAAAGTCGCTCTCCTGGGACGGAAGAGGCCGGCACTGGACGCTCGACAATTGGCCAAACTGGTTCGCCGTTTTCGCGATCAAACACATAGACATAGCCTTGCTTTGAGGTTTGAACGACCGCCTTAATGACTTTGCCATCTACTTCGATATCAGCAAGCACGGGGGCTGCCGGTAAATCATAATCCCAAATGCCATGGTGAACCATTTGGAAATGCCAAACTCGTTCTCCGGTCATCGCGTCGATGCAAATCAAGCTTTCGGCAAACAGATTGTCGCCCAGCCGATGCCCACCATACCAATCATTGGTAGGAGTTCCGGTCGGCATATAGATGTAACCTAATTCAGGGTCGGCGCTCATTAGCGTCCACACATTGGTGGCGCCAGAGTATTCCCAAGAGTCTTCCTCCCAGCTTTCCACGCCGTATTCGCCAGCCTGAGGGATGGTGTTGAACTGCCACTTTAACTCACCGCTTGGTAGTGAGAATGCTCGAACATGACCGGGGGGCGCATCGTCATAATTTCGTGGCCCGTCACTAATCGAAGAACCAACTACAACAATATCGTTTATAACCAGCGGCGCCGAGACAACGCCATAGACGCTGTCGTCAAAGTCACGGCCAAGTCCTTTTTTAAGATCGATGCTGCCACCGTCCCCAAACTGTGGGTCCGGCAATCCAGTGCTGGCGTCTAAGGACCAAAAAATCCCATCGTTGCCAGGCATTAGAATACGAGCTTGCTCGTCATTACCCCAGTAGCTCACACCCCGGTGATTGTTATTAAAGTTTGGGTGCCTGCCGTGTGCCCAAGACTCGGTATCAAACTGCCATAGTTGTTCGCCGGATTTTGCATCGATAGCCGCAACTACCCCAAGCGATGTACTTACATACAAAATGCCATTGACCATAATGGGAGTGACTTTGTATTCGGCCGCGGTTGCACGAGTATCAGTTCTAAAAATCTCGTTGTCTGGGGTGTTCCACATCCATGCAATTTCTAGCTCGCCCACGTTGCTTGCGTCAATTTGTTGCAGAGGAGAATACTTTGTGGATTGCAGAGTGTTGCCGTAATTTCTCCATTCACTCATAGCGAGATCGTCGGCGCCGTAAACTAAAGCCGAGGGGATGGAGAGAAAACTAAGACCAAGAAATAGTTTCATTTTGAGCGAAGGCTGAAATGCCACATTGCTTAGAAGTACTTTTAGAATATTCATAGATGATGGCTTGTGATCTTTGAGTCACTTATTAGAGAGAAGGAAACCACAGAATAAGAGTTCACCACAGCGTTGTCTATGACATTGCCAGATGATGAGAGATTATGCCAAACGATAAGCCCCGCGTGTATTTACGAGTGGGGCGGTGCGGCTCTAAAGCAGCTTGAGAATTTCATCTATGATCAAATCCCTGTGACTTTCCCGGAGAACATGCCCAGCCCCCTCGATACGAATGACTTTAGCGGGTATGTGAGCAAGTTGGATTTCAATGAAATCAGCATTATCTGGATGGACCAAGCCGTCTTCTTCGCCCTGTATCACGGTAATCGGCAAGTTTAGATTTTTCCAATTTTCCTGAATCTTTTCTAACTCAGATTTAACAGTCATCATTTCATTGTTCGAACGTTTGAGGCCCATACGAGATAGGCTCGCCAACCAAGATACTGGCGGGTAATGGGTCAAATTATTGTACCAGCGAGGCGCGGTTAAGTTCGGGTCGGCGGCTCCGGCCAATAAAAGCGCAGCAGAAATACACTGTGGGTGGTCCATAGCAAGTTTAGGAGTTAACGTAGCTCCATAAGAATGAGCCACAATTACTAATTTATTGTTCAGGGACGCCTGCTTTATGTCACAGAGCCAGTCCCCTAGTGCGGATGACTGGAAAGTTAAGGTAGGATCAAAGCGGCCATTTACAATCGACCTTCCCCATCCTGGCCGATCGATAGTGATATTTCGTGTTTGTGCCAGTCTTGGGTCAGTAATGTATCCAGAGAAGAAACCCATACTACCCGGCGTGCCATGAATGAACACTAAGGCTGTGCCAGCGCTATTGCCACTTTCTAGGTAGTGCAGAGCGGTATGATCTAGCTGAACGGTCTGCTCGATAGCAGGATTTCCGTTGCTATCGAGTACGCTAATTGGGTCAACTTCAAAAGAAATGCAGCTGCTTAAGACGATAAGCGTTGTCACGATTACCGCGGTGATAGATAACAAAGATTTGCTTTGTAGTTTCATATTTCGCAGACGCTCGGTAATGACGAAGGTTGATGACCTCTAGCTTGCCAATTTTGTTGAGAAAATCCCAATTTATTGACTTATTTGGCAGCGCTGAGCTGTGCTGAACTCCCTGAATATTTTGACTTCTGGGTCAATCTGAATTCGTGCACTGCTTTGCACCGCATGACTTGAGCCATCGCTGCGTATTGACAGAGTGGTGGACCTGCTCACGTTATGTCTACCGCTTTCAACTGCACCGTCTTCATATAAGACCACCGGTATATCCAATATTAGGTTTGGTAAGTCTTTAAAAGATAAACGTAATTCGTCATTACTGCGATCAACTTCCAACGTCGGAATGTCTTTCGAGAACAAATACGCATCAAAAAACCAGCGTAAATCCTCGCCGTACTCATCGCTTGCTATGGTGATAAAATCCTCGCTACTGCGTTTGGTTGGTGTGATTGGATAGCTTAGTGACCAAGGGTCAGGCGTATCATAAATTAATCGCCTAACTGCATTCCAAAATTTCTCCTCCCCCATCATCCAGCGCAGTGTATGCAAGGTCCAGCTACCTTTGAAATAAGGGTCGTTGGAATCAAAATAATCCATGGATACATCTTCTTCAGGAATGACAGGCTTGCAGCTAGCAATAGCATTGTAGTTTCGCCACATTTTGCTCCAAAACCCCGCATCTCCGATAACATCCTGTGCATAGATTGGCTGCATATAATTAGCAAATCCCTCGTGCAGCCAAAAGTCGCGACTTGCTTCTTGAGTCATGAGATTGCCAAACCATTCGTGAGCGAACTCATGCTGCATTAGCCAGTCAAATCCGTCAGGGTCTTGTCGAAACTTATTGCCGTAACCGTTCATGGTCTGGTGTTCCATTCCTAGATAAGGGATCTCAACAATGCCGATTTTTTCGTTGCCCCAAGGGTAAGGGCCAAGAGTGCGCTCGTAAAAATCCAGCTGTGATAAAAAATCCGTTTTGATCAGATTTTCGATTTTCCCCATGTCCTCAGTGATGTGATAGAACACTATTGGAAAAGTGCTTGGCGATTCATCGCCAGTGCCTATCAAACTTTGATGCTCAAGTTCGAACGTTTTAAATGGTCCGATATTAATTGCCAAATGATACGCAGAGATAGGGTTAGTGGTTTGCCAGTGGTAACGCGTTTTATTCTTTATCGATTGCTCAGAGACTAAGACGCCATTCATTACAGCGACAAGATCATTTGGCACGGTAATGAGCATATCGGCGCCGCGCTCTGGTTTGTCAGAGATATGGTCTTTGCAGGGCCAATACAAATCGCAGCCTCTGCCTTGCACTGCGGTGGCAACCCAATGCTGTCCTGATTCGGTTCGATTCCACACAAAACCACCATCCCAAGGTGGGTTCTCAGCTTCATAGGGTCTGCCCTTGTAAGAAACTGAGGTTGTGAATTCTGACCCGCGCGCTAGAACGTCAGTAGTGATTAGCAGCTTGCCATTAAACGACTCGAAGTCGGCTTGGCGTTCGTTAACGGTGACCATCGCAATCTTAAAGCGCGGATCGAAATCCAGTTCAATCTGAGTTATCTCCCCTAAAGCGAGCGCTGTCATACTGACATTACCGATAATAGTTTTTTGCTCTGGAACAACTTCAATCTCAAGCTGGTAATGCTTCACATCGTAAAGCGCTTGCAGCGCAGTCAGTTCACCGCTGGAAACAGCTGTTACCGGGTTTAAGGATGGGTTGGTTGCGCAACCTTGTAAGAGTGCATAAGCAGATACAATGAAGGGAAGACAGAATTTCATGGGTGGTCCAAAGGTGAGTTCAATTAAAGCCGAGCTGACCCAGCTTAATTGTGTTCGCCTGCTAAGCACAATACCTAAGTATAATAACTAAGCCCTGCAGGGACTCTAGCAAGGCTATATATTAGCGTAAACATAACAAATGGCGCGATCTCTAATTATAGCGCCACTATTGAGGTGGCACGTGAGGTATTACGATGCTGGGACATTAGCAGTTTGATCACCAATATATAGGTATCCATGAAATCAAGACACTTTTTTGCAGTGCAACCAATAAGCATTTTTAACAGTCTTGACCTTGAAATGGCACTCATCACTAGAACGTCGATAGAAGGTTTTTCTTCCCTTTTCTCCAAAACAACTGTCGGTGTTTCATCTAGCAAGTGAGGCTGGTTGGCAGTTGCGGGATAAGCGGACAGTAATTCGTCCATTGACTTGGGATGTGCTGTTTAAATTATCTCGGCGGCAAGAACAACATGGTTTCCATTTCAACTACGGGTTTTAATCAGAGGGAGGGGAGCCCGGGCAATGTTGAACTAATTGTCAGCTGCTGTTACCCCGATCATGAAATTCTACGGCACCAAAGCCTCGGCAATGGGCAATAACAATGTCCGCGTATATTCAGGTTGCTTTGCTAGCAATTAATCCATAGCGAGGTAAGGCCAATCAGCGTCGCTAGAAGAATTATACCCATCTGCACGCAGCCTAGTGGATGGGCCGTCCACGTTTTGAATTGTTCGGTCGCAGTATTTGAGACTTCTTTGTATTTGATTGAAATCGAGTCTAAGAAAATCACTGTGCAAATACTTTTTGAAAAGCAACACAGCATAAAATTGATTCGGCAGCTTTTTTGTCATTGACCAAGCCCCTAGTTTTTTGGATCTCTAAGAGCCGCAAGTTCCGGGTGGTTGGTACTGTGACTCACATAGCTCGGACCTATGGCGCTAACAAAATGGCGCGCGAACAGCTCGCAAATGAGCAAGCTGTCATTACTGCATCCATGGTTGCGATTAGAAATGAGAAATGAGAAATGAGAAAGGCGCAAGGTAGCCTGCTTATTATAACACTTTGCCAATCAATACATGGATACCAGCGCCGAGAATATTGCCAGGGCCGTAAAGAGTGACCTGAGTCAAATTCAAGCCTCTGCTAAGTGTAGTGATATCCACCAGTGTTACTAAGTGTTGGTAAGGTTTAAGGGTGTATTAAGTCGGTTCAGAGTAACTCTCAATGCTAAGCTGATGTTGATCTTTACCAAAGAGATAGGGGGACTATCGGGTATGGCTGCTTGCAAGAATTGCTACATAGGTTAAGCTCCGTATCCGTTCATCGAAGTTCATCGAGCGTTAATGGTTTGTGGTTATTTATAATGACGACCAGCTGAAAATTGTAAAGACTGCTGAAACGCAGGGAGAATTAGATGGCTGAGCCAACTTCATACGTCCCCCCCAAGGTTTGGAAGTGGGATTCCGAAAACGGTGGTGCTTTTTCAAAAATAAATAAGCCAACCGCCGGTGCTACGCATGACAAAGAACTCCCAGTGGGCAAGCATCCATTGCAGTTGCATTCTTTGGCTACTCCAAATGGCGTCAAAGTAACGGTAATGCTAGAGGAGCTGCTAGCGCTCGGTTTTGAAGGCGCCGAGTATGATGCCTATCTAATTAATATATCCGAAGGAGATCAGTTTGGCAGCGGGTTTGTCGGTGCCAATCCAAATTCCAAAATCCCAGCGCTTATTGACAACAGCGCGTCAACGCCGATTCGTCTATTTGAGTCAGGTGCCATACTGCTTCATTTGGCCGAGAAATTTGGTGTATTAATTCCTAGTGAGCCGATGCTTCGAGCGGAGTGTATGTCGTGGTTATTTTGGCAAATGGGCAGCGCTCCTTATTTAGGCGGGGGTTTTGGCCATTTCTACGCCTATGCGCCTATAAAAATTGAGTACTGCATCGACCGCTTTGCAATGGAAGTAAAGCGCCAGCTAGATGTGTTGGATCGCCACTTGGCTAACAACCGCTACATGTGTGGGGATGAGTATTCGATTGCTGATATCGCGATTTGGCCTTGGTATGGAGCTGTTTATACCGGAGCGGTATACGATGCCGCAGAGTTTCTCGACACAAAATCCTATAGCAATTTGGGTCGATGGGCAGATGAAATCTCTCAGAGAGAAGCGGTAAAAAGAGGAAGAATAGTCAATAGAGCCTGGGGGCCGCTAGATAAGCAGCTACGTGAGAGGCACAGTGCTGCTGATTTTGAGAACCGAACTCAGGACAAATTGGATGCTCAGGTAACCGATTAAACCGAAAGCAGAATAAAGCAACGAAGCGTAAAGCAGTAAAATGTACTTCAGCTAAAGAGCAATTATAATGAAGGCAACGTTTATCAGGTTGCCTTAAAGAAATGCGAGGGGTGCAATTAATTCTGTTCCTCGCCCAGCATCTACTTTAGTCTTCGCACACCTAACATCATAAATGAGGGAAGAGTATGAGAATCAAAATAGTGACAAAAATCGCCGCAACAGCAGGAATGCTCTGTCTAATTCTGTTGGCAAGCTCTGTGCTGCAACCGAACTCTGTGGTTCATGCACAGGACCAAAAAGTCTATGAAATGAGAACTTACACTGTTGCGCCAGGACGTCTTCCTGCGCTGCTTAAACGATTTTCTGGCGGAGAAGTGGATCTCTTCGTTAAGCACGGTATGACCAGCGTGGGCTATTGGGTCCCAGATAATGATGAGCTATCCGAGAATACCTTGGTATATATGCTGGCTCATGACAGCCGTGAAGCTGCTGCAGCCTCATGGAAAGCATTTGGTGCTGATCCTCTATGGCCTCCCATGCGAGCCGCGTCGGTAGAAGACGGTCCGATCGTCACTGACGTTCAAAACATGTTCTTAGATCCAACTAATTTTTCACCGCTTCATTAAGCAAACAGCAACCGGGTATTTAGATTCTAAATACCCCTCAATTTAAGTAGTGAGTTATCAATGTCTATACCTACCATTATGCAAGATCGCCTTTCAATACCAGTAGTTGGGGCACCTCTGTTTATTATTTCTGGCCCAGAACTCGTGATTAGCCAATGTAAGGCTGGAGTGGTTGGATCGTTCCCTTCACTCAATGCTCGTCCAGCTGAGATGCTTGATACTTGGCTTACCCAAATCAACGAAGAGCTCGATGCATATAATCAAGCTAATCCAGACTCTCCTGCTGCACCATTCGCGGTAAATCAAATAGTCCATAACTCTAATGACCGACTGATGCATGATGTGGAAATGTGCGTCAAACACAAGGTGCCGATTGTGATTACATCACTGGGCGCAAGGCCAGAAGTGTTCGATGCGATTCATTCTTATGGTGGCATTTGTTTGCATGATGTTATCAACAATCGTTTTGCTAAAAAAGCGATCGAGAAAGGAGCTGATGGACTTATTTGTGTAGCAGCCGGTGCTGGAGGCCATGCGGGAACTCTTTCTCCAATGGCTTTTATCCAAGAAGTGCGTGAGTGGTTTGACGGTCCTGTGTTGCTATCCGGTGCCATTTCTACTGGTCAAAGCGTGTTAGCAGCTCAGGCTATGGGCGCTGACCTTGCCTATATGGGATCTTCCTTTATCGCGACGAAGGAGGCAAATGCAGATCCGGCTTATAAACAAGCCTTGGTTGACTTCGCATCGAGCGACATTGTTTATACGAATTTATTTACCGGTGTTCACGGCAATTACTTGAAGCCATCGATTGAGGCCGCTGGCTTAGATCCAGATAACCTTCCTGAAAGCGACCCCTCAAAAATGAATTTTGGTTCCGGCAGTAGTTCAAAGGCAAAAGCCTGGAAAGATATTTGGGGCTGCGGTCAGGGAATTAACGCGATTAAGGAAGTTCAGGCTACTGGAGATCTAGTGGCAAAGCTCAGAGCTGAGTATGAAGCGGCTAAAGCTAAAGTTCTATCCTCTTAAGTTTCATTTTTTCCTTTGCGAAAGCTCGATCTAAATAATAGGGCTGGAAACAAAGTCAGGATAACGTGTGAAAAAAAGGCCGAGTAGTTAGTTAAAATTACTCGGCCGAGGGAGAGCCACTGGAGAGGCAGCTAGTTCTCAAAAAAAACAGGTGTTACTAAAGTGTCGCTAAAGTCTTGCTACGGAAGTGCCGCAGTAAGGTTTGCTATAGGTGATAACCGATCATAATTTGTGTTCACATTTTTATCTTTACTGTTGTAGGACATTGCTAATTCTAGGTCTTTAATCGCACTGTCTTTATCACCGCTCATGGCTTTGGCAATAGCCATATTGGAATAAATTGAAGCGGTCGCTGAATTGATAGCCATTGGACTTACTGCAAATGCTTTTTTAGTCTTGTTAATGGCTGCGTTACAGGTACTAATTGCTTGGTCGAAGTCTTTAAGCAAAATCTGTGCAACACAGAGGTTGTTGGCTTCAAAATGGTCAAGGCCGGTTAGGCTGACTCCGCTAAATGTTGACTCGATGCTTTCGATATCCGCAGAGATAAGGCTACGGAATCCTATAGTGTCTCCAAAGGCGGTTAGTCGGTATTCTGCTAGGACTGAGCCTGCAGCTGTTATAGATAAAGCGCCGGCAATCAATAGTGAAGCAATGCGTGATCTAGCTTTCGTACGTTTCATGTCGTTCTCCAAGAAGGTAAATAAAACAAACAAAGGAAATAAATAAGTAGCTTGTACTGATAGTAGTGAGTGAAATGAGTTTCGACAAAGTATGAATAATCACTTAATGGATGAATAAAATTCATCCATGTTGTGGGAATATCTCAGCAATCCAATTCCATAGAATGTTGACAGATTTATTGTCTTTAGAATTATCGTTCAAAACCATCCAGTAATAATCTTTTGTCACCAGATTGGTTTTATGAAGCGGCTTCAAAGCACCTGTATCGAACCATGCCTGACTTACCGGCATGGGCACTAAAGCTACACCAACTCCTTTCTCCGCGGCCCTTGCTAGAGCGAACATGCTATCTACAAAAATAATTTGCTTGGTTTTGCGTTTCGATATTCCCGCGCGCTTCGCCCATTGAGTCCAGGCATTAGGTCGAGCCTTGTGAAGCAATATCGTTGCAGACTCTAAGGCGTCCACAGGGTCGATCCCGTTGCTTTGCCATTGTGCGAACTGCTTGCGACTGCAAGCCGGTATATAGCTTATTGGGAATAATTTCTTAACATGGGATGCAGGAGGGGTGTGCTGTGAGAGAACAATATTGATATCCGCTATTGGGTTAAGGGACTCACTGGTCTCCATGGACTCGATACGCAGATCAATATTCTCATGCTGCTTAGAGAATTCACTGATTCTGGGTATGAGCAATTCACTGGCGAAGAATTCAGGCATTTGAATTAGTAGGCGCTGCTTGCCTGAGTTTTGCTTTACGGTGTCCAGTGCCTGATCAATTGCCTCAAGATAGGGATGTATTTCTTCGAACAAATGGCAGCCTTCATTGGTAAGTGAGACTGAGCGAGTTTTTCGTTGAAACAGCTTTGTGCCCAAATCATTTTCCAAATCGCTGATTTGGTGACTGACAGCACTGGCGGTAAGGCAGAGTTCGCTTGCTGCTTTTTTGAAACTAAGTAACTCGGCGGCGGTACAAAATGTACGAAGGCCGCGATGTTGAAATTGCATGTTGGGTCCAGCTTTGGATTAGAGTGCGACTGGGTTTCGGACAACACAAATGTGTTTCTAGTCTACCCACACAAAGCATTAACTATGCCAAGCTGAGGTACCTGTTTTTGGAGGTGGCAAGAGGGGGTTGGCAAGCTGTTCGAGCCATATTGGTGCGCAACGGGTGCGCTTGCTCGATTTTGGTGTTAACTCACATTAACGACTTGCTCATTATGGTCTGCGCGGTCTTTTGATTCGTCAACATAGTACCAGCACCCTTTTATTCGTTGAAAGCGAGAGCGTTCGCGGTGAAGGCCTATCTCTCCACTAAATTCTAGAAAGTAGGCTATGAATTCAACCACTGCTTCATTATGGTCCTGGTTAGACTCAATAATTTTGAGGGATTGCCAGTTCGTAGTCTGCATGGAGAGAGAAGCAGCATCGAGCCCAGCGCGATGATCTGGGTGCCACGTTGCTAGCAAATAGTCGCCGTACCCTCCAAGAGCATAGGCTGTATAGCGCGATCGCATTAGCTTTTTAGCTGTTTTAGGAAGTACAGAGCCTTCTAGTAAAAGGCCGCAGCATTGCTTGAAGGGTTTGCCTGAGTCACAGCAGCAGACAGTCGCCTTCATTGACGGTTTATCTCACTGGTTGATTGATAAGCTAACTGAAATTCCTTGTCTAGTTTCATTAGCCGTTGAACTGAAGATTTCATGATGTGAGACCACCGTAGACGTTGATATGGATCGATTCTGATCAAGTTGCGTTCGTTCTGCTTGCGCTATTCTACTCAAAAATTAGTCGATACAGACAAAAATCTGAAACTAATGAAACAGACACCTACTCCTCTCGTCGCCCGATTGCGGCTAGCATTACCGACTTTATTTGCGCAGGCAGCGGTATCCCAAGCTGTGGTTGTTGCGCAGAGTTAGTGACGATGTCCAATATATCGAGCTGTGGGCGCCTCTAGAAACTCGGAACTCGGAAATCGGAACTCGAAATTCGAAAATCGAAATTAGTAATTCATGATGTCTATGCGGCTGGGCTTAATAGCCAAACAGGTCTCGCGGATTGGGTTGCCTATAGAATGACCAAAGAGGCTGTGGGTGTTGCATCGTTGCTTTCTCGGAGTTGGCAACCTGATCGCTTAGTAAAAATCCCTGACGAATTGGAAATCATGGAATCAGCGGCAGCTCAGGTCTCTTTAGCGCGTATTAGCCAAAGTGATAACCCTTATGGAGGAGGCACCCTGCCCCCGTAGCAACCTGAAAATCGCGTGCATTTTGCGCTATTTACGAGCTTTGCGAATACACCTTATTGGCGAGACCTTAACAACTTGACCAATATGGTGCCTATGCGCCCCTTCTGAGATTAGGTGCGTGGGTTAAGGTTGGACAATCTTTAAATACACTTTCGGCTCTAGGGGATGAGCTATACGTTATTACGGCCCCCTGTTTTTGATAACCGAGTCTTTGAATATTAATTCCACCGCTGCCGAATTTAATCCTGCCGCTTATTTTAAAGCTGTGGTGGATGAAAGCGGCTATCCAGCCTTTGTGTTTTGGGAAGATCTTGCACAATCAGTGGCTTACTGCGATCAGCAAATGAGTGGATTAGTGTTATTGCCAAGTCTTAAACATGCTGAGTCGGACTCGTTAAAAGTTAAGCTAGTATGTCATTAGTTTGAGGCTTAAAAGCCTTCCCCGCAGCAACGTTAGCATTTTTAAAAAAAGATCCAACCACTCTAATATTGTCTAATGCTCATGCGCAGTTAACTGGTCTGGCAACAGCCTTATGCAAGGTAGATAATGATATTCGGATAATGAATTCCGGGTCCCGCTGTGGCCTAGGCGAAATACAGATTCCAGAGAACGAGCCTGGTAGCTCTATGATGCCTGGGACGGCGAACCCACTCCAGATTGAAGCACTTATTACGGTTTGTCTCCGAGTAACTGGAAACAGCACAGCTGTAACTATCGCTAATACACAAGGGCAATTTCAACTGAGCACTTATAAGCGATTAATAATCCATTCAGTTCTCGAATTGATTGAGTTGCTTTCGGACTCCTGTGTCGCGCTTACGCAATACTGTGTCAAAGGCATAGAGGCAGGCTCCCAACAGCTAGAGCTATACGCTCAGCGTTCGCATATGTATGCCACGCGCTTACCCCGCTGTCAGGTTATGACACGGCGGCTGAGGCAGGACATCAAGCCCATGAAAATGGACTAAGCCTAGGGGATACGGTTCTAGACCTTGGGCTTATGAGCGCCGACGATTTCAGCAGCCAAGTTAATCTGAGCAAAATGTTAGGCCCGACAAATTAAGGTATGGAGAAACCTCAAAACACTAGTTAAACTAATAACCATCAAAAGTTCCTTATTCTTGATTTTCCTGCGGATAATAAGATCCTACACAGGGGAGGGGAAGTAAGCGATCTTACAGAATTTAAGACTCACATCGGTTATCGGCGCTTTGGTTACGCTTAATATAAAGATAATGCTGTAATTACCTTGACGAATTAAATCATCGCGCGCAGATGCTTAAGCGCTTGCTGTTTGGTGGCATAAAGGTGTCTGGCTACCGTCGCGAGTTAGGCTATCCCGGTTATGTGACTTCATCAACGTGAACACGGTCTAGGTCAGCTGGCGCTCGGTTAAGATGCATGAAAAGAAAATGACTCAGCAATTGATAACGTGTAGATAATCTAAGTTAGTTAGCATTTAGAAACCTTGGCGCTAGGGCTCTTGAGTTATCGTCGGGCGGAATACTCAAGTAACGAGTCCCTTTTGTCTAGATCTTAAAGTAGCGAAAAACTCGAATCACATGCTCTCTTATTTTCATATAGACAGTGCCCGTAGATGCTCATAAAGGCACGTGGCAAAGTGTTTCATTCCGGGAGCTTGGGGGACTAAACTGACAAGCTAAAAGGAAAAGTGCTGATTCCATACATTAATGAGCTGTGCCGAAATAGTAATATAGTAAATTTTAATATCAAAAAATATAGGAGTGAGTTCTATGAAAAACGTATTAGCACTACTGATTTTTGCTGCATGCCTACTGTCCTATTCTTCTAATGCTGCAGTAGATAAAACCATTTTGGCCGGAGGATGTTTCTGGTGTATGGAAGCAGATTTTGAAAAGTTAGAAGGGGTAACCGATGTCATATCAGGATTCTCAGGTGGAGCCTTAAAAGAACCTACATACAATGGTAACCATGAAGGCCATTTTGAAGTTGTTGAAATAACGTATGACCCTGAAAAGGTAAGTTACAAAGAGTTGTTAGATTATTACTGGGTTAACATTGATCCCTTTGATGCAAGAGGCCAGTTTTGTGATAAAGGGCCAAGTTATTTAAGTGCGATTTTCGTTGGAAACGAAGAAGAAAGGAAAATTGCTGAACAGTCTAAAAAGGAAGTTGAAAGAAAATTTCCCAACAGGAAAGTCATTACGCCAATTTTAAACGCGTCGACTATGTACCCTATTAAAGGTGATGAAAGCTATCACCAAGATTTCTACAAGAAAAGCTCGATTCGCTATAAGGTTTATCGTTGGAACTGTGGTCGTGACAGACGGCTAGAAGAGCTTTGGGGGGATGACGTTACACATTGAAAAAAGCGCATAATAAAAACATTTGGGAGCGACAAGTTAGCTTGTAAAACTTACTTCCTTTTCTGGCAGGGTCAAAGAGTACAGAATTATTTTTAGACCTAAGCAAGTTGCAGATTAACGGGTTTTTTAAGTTCAACCTGTTATAGCAATGTCGGTGGTTAATTTATCGACATTAATCTGTATACCAATGTTGCCTTTATCAATAGTTAAGTGTTCGCTGTGTTTCAGTGTGAACAGATCAGTAGCAGCAGGTCTCTGCGAGCAGATCACTGGGGCTAGAAAGACCGGCACGAAAAAAGAACGACCACCCATACGGTTCGACGGGTCTGCTGAAAATAGCACTTCCATTCTAGAGAAAGGCTGGAAAGCCTTCTCTAGAAATTTGCCTAACTCGAAAAAGTATTCGATGTAATAGAAGTTCTTGGCGGATCGTTTTAACGGCGGTATCTAAGCATCTCTCGGTTTAGTTGAGATACTTTGGTAACTCCCATTAGTTTCATGTCACGCTCGATTTCAGTCTTCATGTTTTGTAACGCTCGCTCAACACCTGGCTGGCCTGCCGCAGCCAGGGCATAGAGGTACATTCTGCCGCCTGAGCAAGCCTTGGCGCCTGCTGCTAATGCCTTCACTACATGAGTGCCACGCCTGACGCCGCCGTCCATAATTATGTCAATGTCATCACCAACCGCATCTGCAATTTCGGCGATCTGATCGAACGGAGAGCGTGAGCCGTCTAGCTGGCGACCGCCGTGATTGGAAACCATAATCGCATCTGCACCGATGTCTACGGCTTTCTTGGCGTCGGCAACGCTCATAATGCCTTTTAAGCAGAACGGTCCGCCCCATTGGGCACGCAGAGCTTCGGCATCTGACCAGTCCATGGATTGATCAAGCATCTGGGAGAAATAGTCGCCAATAGAGACGGCGACATTTGATCCTTGTTGAACAAAATCTTTGAGCTCTGCTAGTTCAAAAGGATCTCTCAAAAAATAATTTAGAGCCCAACTAGGGTGCGTAGCAAAGCTCATTAAGCTTTTCAGCGTGAGCCGTGGCGGCGAGGTAAAGCCGGTGTACAAGTCACGTTCGCGATTACCGCCGGTAATAGTATCTACCGTGAGGGCGAGGGTGTTAAAGCCTGCAGCTTTTGCGCGGTCGACCATTGCATCATTTAAACCGCGATCTTTGTGAAAATAAAACTGAAACAGCTTAGGCGTAGAAATCATCTCTCCAATTTCCGCAAGACTTACCGTACCCAAGGCAGATACGCCGAACATGGTGCCAAACTTTTCTGCAGCACGAGCTACCGCACGCTCTCCATCATGATGAAACAGCCTCTGAAGCGCTGTTGGTGAGCAATATATCGGCATTGCGAGCTTTTGCCCCATTACCGTGACCGACATGTCTATGTCTTGGACGCCGGCCAGTACATTCGGCACAAGGTCGCAGTCATCAAAAGCTGAGGTGTTGCGTCGATAAGTGATTTCGTCATCTGCGGCCCCGTCAATGTAGTGGAAAATGGGTCCTGGGAGGCGTTGTTTAGCCAATAGGCGGAGGTCTTCAACGTTGTGGCAATTTTTTAGGCGTCTGAACATGGAATGGCTCGGCAAAGGGTTTTTGACAGTTTATCTGTTATTAGCTGGTTGAACAAAGTTGTATTATTACAGCTCAATCTCTAATCGCTCACAATTAATTGCTAATTTCTGTTGGATGAAATGGATTAGCCTAGTAATCTAGAGAAGATCGTCAAAATAATAATGAGCTTAAAAGCCATCTCTTCGGAGTTCCTCATGAATATAGCCAAATCACTGATACCGCTGGCCTCAATGTGCTTACCCGTCTTTGCTATTGCTGCAGATAATTATTCGGTGCCGCAAACTCAATGGGGGCAACCAGACTTACAAGGAGTTTGGAACTTTTCTTCTGATACTCCTATGCAGCGATTGTCTGAATATGGAGAGCGTCAATTTCTATCCGCAGCTGAAGTTGAGGAAGTAAAGGTTCAGCAGGCCGCTCTTGATGCAAGTTCAGACGGAGCTCTCGCAATTGAGGGGGTAGATGAGTCTTATAATGATTTCTGGATAGAGAACGCAGGTATTGGAGACGAAGTCCGCACCTCCCATGTTGTGTATCCCACTAACGGTCAACTTCCGCCATTAGTAAGCGGGGCTATTGCAGACCAGGGTGTTTATGGTGGTGGAACAACAGGAGAATCGCGACCGGTGAGAATAGCCGCGGGTGGAATTGGCACCAGCGGACCGGAAGATCGCGGGCTTTCTGAACGCTGTATTATTGGTTTTAACGCAGGTCCCCCGTTCATCCCAAGCCTTTACAATAACAACGTGCAAATAGTTCAAAGCAATGGTCATGTGGTGATAATGACCGAGATGATTCACGATGCCAGAGTGGTAAAGCTTTACGATTCCCCCGGTGATATCAATTGGCTAAGCGACGATATAAGGCTTTGGACTGGCGATTCACGGGGTTATTTCGACGGCAATACGTTAGTTGTAGAAACTCGGAATTTTAACGGTCTGGCAGCAAGCTTTGGTTCCACAGGAACATCAGTTGATAAAGTGCTCACCGAACGTTTCTCCCGCATGAGTTCAGACACCGTGAACTACGAGTTCACTATCGACGATCCGTCAACCTTCACCGACAAGGTTATGGCTGTTGTTCCAATGACAAAGGTAGCCGGTCAAGTCTATGAGTACGCTTGCCACGAAGGCAACTATGGCATGGTGAATATTTTGCGCGGAGCGCGTTACCAAGAGAGTCTTGATGAGTCAAATTAAGGTGGTGTTTCTGGATTGGGCTAACTCTTGAGTGTTCTACCTAATTGCCCCGAATGCAGCTCGGAGTTTGCCTACCAAGACGGCGCATTGTTGATATGCCCGGAGTGTGCCCATGAATGGAATCAAAGCGAAGAAGCCGAGGATGGCAGCGACGACAAAAAAATTGTCGATGCTAACGGCAAACCATTAGCTGATGGGGACACGATCACAGTCATTAAAGACCTAAAAGTGAAAGGCTCTTCTTTGGTGGTGAAAGTTGGTACTAAAGTAAAAAATATCCGGCTTACGGATGGAGACCACGACATCGACTGCAAGATAGATGGTATCGGGGCAATGAAACTGAAGTCGGAGTTCGTTAAAAAAGTCTGACCACGGCCCTCGATAATGGCCTCTTAGCTGCTGTGATCTTTGGTCGTTGGCTTCAAGAGGCTGTAAATATCTCTCTGCTCTCTGCTCTCTGCTCTCTCCTTTCCTCCTTGTTCCTCTTCTTTCGCCTCCTGTTTTTTTCCCTCTGTCTGTCAACCATTTAACTATTCCTGCGCCTGTATTTTCAAGCCGAATGCAATTACGAGCAATCGGTTTGATACTGAATATTAGAGACCTTGAAAAATACATAGGAGGGGGTTTATGTAAAGACTGGTATTGTCGTTTACAGTAGGTTTAACGTTCGCACTTGCATTCTAGGTGTTTAAGCTGCTCCCACACTTCATCAGACAAAGACGGTTGTATTTTTTCCCTTTGTAGTTAAGTCGGCCCTGGCAAAAAATACAGTCGTGCAAAATGTGGGAAAGAAAGGCGACAGGGCTTGCCAGCAGTCATTGAAAATCGCTTTTGGGGCAGTTAATAGTAGGAGGCTCTATCACTTGGTTGACGAAGTTTGCCATATAGAAAAGCCGTCTGGTTGCGTTGTACCCCTCCCGCTTGGACAGTTCGTATTTCGTGCATGCCGCTGAGATCTGTCTTGGGCCGTGAAAACTGCAGGGTCATCAATCGCTTTACTGTCTATAGGGGGTTTCGTTATACCTCTTGTTCTCCTTTTCTGATTCTTCAAGAGATGTTAGCGTCGTGCCTTGCGGTATAGGTTGGATTTAATTGTTGGTGGTGCGGCTTAGATTTTCAATGTCGGAAGGCGTCTTAATATGTTAAAAATTCTCAGAGGGAAACTCGGGTTCTTCATTTCCAAAGTAACGCCATCATCTTTGGCCTGGCATGGCGCTGCCGACGGCATTCTGTCCGTTGGTCTTATTGTTGTTGGACTATTCTTTTATTTATCAAATGTCGCGAGTTTTTCGTTTCAAAAGTTACCAGCTTTTTTTGTCTGGGTTGGCCTTCCGGTAGCGTTAGGCCTGGCTTTTTTAATGGCCGCTTACGTTCTCATGAGCCTACCGAAACGTTATCGTTTGAGACTGGCTCTGATAGCGCCTATTCTCACACTTTCTGTTTTTCCGGGAGGGGACACCACTGGCTATTTTGCCGGTGCGGCAGTTTTGTTGGCATTTTCACTAATTGGCGCAGGCTCTGGAATTCTTCTGCGGTACAGGTTCGATTATGTTAAGCACCCTCTGGCTTTGCTAGCGGTCGTGCTTGGAGTCTCGGGACTCTCTATGGGTCTATACTCAGTGTTTAGTGCCAAGGATATCGCTAACCCAAACCTGCAAGACTACGTGTTAGGTGACAAAACGCTAGCCCTACCAAACCCTGGTCTTCCAGGAAGCTATACAGTTGGAAAAATGACCTACGGCAGTGGCAAGGATATTCGCCGAAGTGAATTTGGCGAAGACGTCGATTTGCAAACACGGTCAGTAGATGGCTCTAAGCTAATTGACAACTGGGATGGGATGTCCGGTTGGCTACGAACAAGCTATTGGGGTTTCGATGTTACTGAATTGCCACTACAGGCGAGGGTTTGGTATCCAGAGGGGAAGGGACCATTTCCTCTTGTGCTTGTTGTGCACGGAAATCATGGTATGGAGGACTACTCGGATCCAGGCTACGACTATCTTGGGGAGTTGTTTGCTAGCCGCGGAATTATTCTGGCTTCGGTAGATGAGAATTTCATCAACGGAACGTTTTCTGCCGGGGTAGATTTCTTAGCGAGCCGGCCTGGCTTAAAAGAAGAAAATGACGCTCGTGGCTGGCTTTTATTGGAACATTTGTCACAGATTAGAGATTGGAATTCAACTCCTGGAAATTTCTTCTCAGGCAAAATAGACATGAACA
The DNA here is from genome assembly GCA_913031035.1 of uncultured Gammaproteobacteria bacterium. Taxonomy (GTDB): domain Bacteria; phylum Pseudomonadota; class Gammaproteobacteria; order Pseudomonadales; family Pseudohongiellaceae; genus UBA9145. The sequence continues at coordinate 40,003 of CAJWGN010000002.1, read as the reverse complement.
ATCTTGCCTTAATTGGTCATTCACGTGGAGGAGAAGCGGTGGGTGTTGCTGCTGCATTTAACTCTCTTAGTCGTTATCCTGATGATGCGTCCCTAGAATTTGATTTCAATTTCAATCTTAAAGGGGTAATCGCCATCGCACCAGTTTATGGGCAATATGAGCCCCGCGAACGGCCAACTCCTGTTACTGATGTGAATTATTTGACCGTTCACGGGAACATGGATGGCGACGTGCAGTCTTTTGAGGGGGTAGGTCAGTACTCTCGCGTTGGGTTTACCGGCAAGGACTACCGATTCCGTTCAAGTCTTTATATTGTGGGTGCCAATCATGGGCAATTTAATACCACATGGGAAAATAGGGATACACGGCCTTTTATAGCTTGGTCACTGGATACTAGCAGGCTAATGCCGAGAGAAGCGCAACGTGATGTGGCAAGAGTTTACTTCAGTGCATTCTTAGAAATAGTCTTTAACGACAAACTTGAATATTTGCCTCTGCTGAAAGATTCTCGGTACGGCGCAAACTGGCTTCCTAACACTTTTTTTATTAATCAGTTTTCAGACTCTAATGAAAATGTAGTCATCGATTTTGAGAATGATATTGAGCTATCTACACTTGATCTCGATACTGGAACAATTACGACTGAAAATTTAAGCCGCTGGTATGAAGTGGCCAATGAGCTTAAGTTTGATGAGCTTGACACCCATTCGGTAGTCGTGGCTTGGGATAAGGAGGTATTCAGTAAAACCGCAAGTATTAATTTTAACTTAGGAAAGTCAGTCGCCGGTGATGTGTTGGTTGCATCGCTGTCCTCCGCTGGAATCTCCAGTACGCCACCGGATTGGGAAAAAAGTGATGAGGACGTCGCCGACGATAGTGAGAAAAATAATAGCGCAACGGCTGATTTGGAAAGTAAGTTATTGGACTGGACGATCGAGCTAGTTGATAGCAATGGCAACCGGGCGAGCGCTTTGCTCAGCTATGATTCAAAACTTTACCCTTTGATTAAGGGTATTCCTTATCGCGCTAAGTTTCTCGATTCCACAAAGTCAGAGGAAGTCTTGTTTAGGCGATTTGAAATTCCAATTTCAGCTTTTCAGACTGTAAACGCTGAATTTGACTCGGAAGCTATTACCGAGATTAAGTTTGTTTTTGATCAGTCGGAGAAAGGCGCCATTATCCTAGACAGTATTTCAATTGACTAGAATCTAATCTTATACTTCGTAGCTATGATGATGCAGAAAAAATGTAAGCGCGTCCAATCGCTAAAAATACTTTCTGCACTGGCGTTTTGCGTGTCTTTTTTGCGGGGTGGATAGGAGAGTTGTTATCAATAGCTGTCTTTAATATTGTTTCGAAAGCGATTTTCCTAAATGGCTAGCTCAGCATCAGCATCAGCAACAGAGAGTTTTTGACTGGTGATTGGTCTTTCGATCAGCGTATCGAAATTGAATTTAACGAAGAGCGTTACGAATCACCGCCCTGCTTGAGCAGGGGCTAAAACCAAAGATTAGCAATGGCCGGATAACTGGCTGTCTATTAAGCCACGATGGAGAGTTACCTGCTGTAAATCGCCAGTACTTGCCTGCGCACTGCCGGACTTTGCGCTGGTGAGTGGGAAATATTATTCGCTACACAGTTCATCTGACAATGATAAATATCTGAGTCTGAGTTTATTTATTAACAGGCGTAACTAGAAGGCCATCGCTTTGCCAGCTTCTTGTTGGCTTGCCAAATACTCTTCATACGTTCCTTGGAAATCATTAAGTTTCTTATCGCTGATTTCAATTACGCGAGTTGCGAGAGAGGATACGAATTCTCGGTCGTGGCTGACAAAGATTAACGTACCTTCATAGTGCTCAAGGGCCAGGTTTAATGATTCGATTGATTCCATATCCAAGTGATTTGTAGGTTCATCTAGAACCAAGACGTTCGGATTCATCATCATAAGCTTGCCGAATAAGAGACGATTCTTTTCGCCACCGGAGCAAACTTTAGCTTTTTTCTCAAAATCATGAGACGAAAATAACAACCGGCCAAGTGTGGCTCGAACAATCTGATCGTCATGAACGGGCTTGCGCCACTGGCTCATCCAGTCAAAAAGGTTCAGCTCGCTATTAAAGTCTTCAGTGCTGTCTTGTGGGCAGTAGCCATGGTCTGCATTTTCAGCCCACTGTAACTTCCCTGAGTTGGGGGTTAGTTGGTTAACCAAGCAGCGCAGTAATGTAGTCTTGCCTGCCCCATTCTCACCGATGATGGCGAGACGGCTGCCAGCCGCCAATATCATGTTGCCATTATTAAACAATAACTCACCGTCAAAACCGTGTTCCAATTTTTCTAACACCACTGCTTGGCGGTGCAGTTTCTTATCTTGAGTGAAGCGGATGTACGGGCTTACTCGGCTTGAGGGCTTAATCTCTTCCAGTTCAATTTTATCAAGAAGTTTTGCGCGCGAGGTGGCCTGCTTCGCTTTTGATGCGTTAGCAGAGAAACGGCTGACGAACTGCTGAAGGTCTGATATTTGTGCAGACTTTTTGGCATTTATAGATTGAAGTCTTTCACGAGCGGCAGTGGAGGCGATCATGAAAGAATCATAATTTCCCGGATACAAGCGTAGCTCACCAAAATCAATGTCGGCCATATGCGTACAAACCGCGTTCAAAAAATGGCGGTCATGAGAGATAATCACCATTGTGCTTTTGCGATCATTGAGAACGCCTTCTAGCCAACGAATGGCGTTGATATCCAAGTTATTGGTTGGCTCGTCTAACAAGAGGATGTCTGGATCTGAAAATAACGCTTGGACCAACAACACTCTTAGTTTCCAGCCTGGCGCTACTTCTGCCATAGGGCCTGCGTGTAACTCTTGCGCAATGCCAGCTCCGGAAAGTAACTCGCTGGCTCGGCTTTCGGCGCTATAGCCATCTAGTTCCGCGAACAGAACCTCTAGCTCAGCAACCGCCATGCCATCGTCTTCGGACATTTCAGGTAGTGAATAAATGCGGTCCCTTTCTTTTTTGATTTCCCAAAGGGCTTCGTGACCCATTATCACGGTGTCCAGAACGCTATAGGCCTCAAATGCAAATTGGTCCTGGCTGAGTTTCCCAAGACGCTCGTTAGGTGTAATAGAGACATTGCCGGCTGTGGGAGTGAGGGTGCCATCGAGTATTTTCATGAAGGTGGTCTTGCCGCAACCATTGGCGCCAATTAGTCCGTAGCGATTACCATCTCCAAATTTTACGGAGATATTTTCAAAAAGAGGCTTGGCACCAAATTGCATGGTGATGTTGGCAGTTGAGATCACAGAAATATCCTAAATAGGCAGTCATGGCCTAGATCAGTTAGTGTTGGGTGAATAGGGTGAGATAAAATTGAGTTGATAAGTCGAGTATCAAGGGGGCGCACTATAGGGATTTGTTGGCTGGATGTCGAGATTTTTTTCGCCAACCTAAACAGGCCTTTCGAGACAATTCTCTGATTAGTATAGAGATTTGTTCAAATTGGGCAAACTATTCCAGCCTTCTTTTTAGCTCCCGTCTTGTTGCCTAATGGACTATCATGGTGCACAGGGTGACTTATGCTTCATATCCGCCTTTGAATTTAAAACAACGAACAGGAATTTTTGATGAAACTTTATGACTACAGTGCTGCACCTAATCCACGCAAGGTAAGAATCTTTTTGGCTGAAAAAGGTCTAGATTACGACTTAGTGCAGGTGGATATGGCAAAAGGCGAACACAAGTCGCCGGAGTTTTTGAAAAAGAACCCTAGTGGCAAAGTACCTGTTCTAGAGCTTGATGATGGGCGCTTCTTATCTGAATCAATCGCCATCTGCCGCTATTTAGAAGCCGTATATCCGGAACCTAATTTATTTGGTAAGGATGCTTATGAATTAGGCCACATCGAAATGCGCAACCGAGTTATGGAGACCGAGCTTTGGCCTCAAATTGGTGTGTCTTGGGTCAACGGTCCAATCGTTGCGAAGATGGGTATCTACAAGCAGATTCCGGAGGCAAAAGAAGTCAGTGACGTTAATGTAAATAATTACTACGAGCGCCTAGACAAAGAATTCGCGCACTCTGAATATGTGGCCGGTGTAAGATTTACCATTGCCGATATCACGCTAATCACAGCTATCGATTTTGCGAGGACCTCGGTTGGTTTAAAACCTGATGAATCATTGACTAATCTTTGGCGCTGGCATGCATTAGTGTCCTCTAGGGATAGCGTTGATGAGATTACGGCGCCTAAAAAGTAAATCAGCGAGAATCACTAATCGGAACTGCTATCCAGAACCACCTACAAGAGTTATTAATAATGAAGCCAACTTTCGAATCGTCTGCCGCTATTGCTGCAAAATTACTCGAGCTCAAGCAAACTGTCTCAGTGGCTGAGTCTTCGACTGGTGGTTTTATTTCTGCCAATTTGCTTTGTGTTGCCGGCGCTTCGGCTTTTTTTGTTGGTGGCAGTGTTGTTTATAGCCTGCGCTCGAGGCGAGAGTTTCTAGATCTTGATAGAGCGCGGGTGAAAGACTTAAAGCCCTTGTCAGAAGAAATGGTTCTGGAGTTTGCGAGAGCAGCGCGGGCTAAATTGGAAACCACCTGGGGTGTCGCGGAGCTGGGGGCAGCAGGACCGACTCCAACGCCTTACGGGCATGCAGCCGGGACTAGTGTCATTGGTATATCTGGACCGGTAGAGTTGACCTGCAAAATAGAAACAGGATCTACCGATCGAGAAGCAAATATGCTGATGTTCACTGAAGCGGCGCTAGACCTGTTTTATAAAGCTTTATTGTCTGGGTCTGTTTAGTTTTAAAGCTTTGACAGATCTCTGCATTTTCGCCTGCCCGACCTCCCTACCGACTTTCTCACCAACCTCTTTATCGATCCCTTTAGGGATGTCCTTCGGTTGAGTTAGCAAGTTCTCTCGATATAGTTCGGTGGTCTGTCTAAGTTACCTCTATTAGTTTTCTTTTGAGGCGACACAAAGCTCAGCGCTCTGTACATTCTCGCTCATAAAGCGATAGAGAGTAGGTCCGATAGCGTCAGGTTCTGAGATCGCCTGTGCGATTATTTCCAAGCCTTCCCTACTACAGATGCCCGCAAATAAATCTCGCCCATAGGATTGTAGATAATAATTATCTTTTTCAGCTGCCAAAATGGGCAAGTCAGTTGTAAGGCGCGGCAACAATGCTAACTGTAATTCCTCTTGGCCCGGCGGAAAGATAGAACCCATCGCTGCCCGCTGATTTGACAAAGGCAGTGGGTTTTCAGTGTCCAAGAATCTCTCCACCCATGTTTGCTTAATCTCCAGGTTAGGCAGGGCTGATTGGGCGGAAAAATACGCACGCCTGCCAGCATCTGAGGGATCTCGTGCTTGTTCGTCGGAAATAAGGTCACGTATATTCAGATAGTTCCTTTCGGCCAAGCGGTTAATAATATCCCACCGTGTACCTTGACCGATGGTCAGCCCAGGTACCGTCACCTCATCGTTTAGAAGCCCATTAAGATTATTCAAAGCAATGTCGCTGCGTGCGATGCCTCGGTAATATCTTAGGCGAAGATCCAGAGTGCTCTCGCTTTGCGCATCAGCGCCGGCAATGACACCTCTTGAAATTAAATCCCATAGTTGCTCCTCGGCCGCATTGCTATAGGTAGTTAGTTGAAAAGTGAAGCGGTCTCCCAGTTTCTCTAAGTGATTTAAATTTGACACCAACTCAGATAGCGTTTGTCTAATAATCCGGTCATTAGTTTCAAAAGGCATGTTGGTAACGAGAAGCGCAAGCAGTTGATTGTTATCCATCTGGCCATTGCCGGGAGCGTCAAAAAGTGCTGTCCAAACCATCGACCGCATAAGCGGATCGCTAATGCCAAGGAGTGCGCTATCGTTAATTATGGTGTTCATGCTGACGTCGTCTAATTTGATCTCGGCATAACCCCAGCCTTCGTAGTTTGGCAGTGCTAGTTGCGGGCAGGCCAAACCTTGCGCATCTTCCACGACTGTTTCTGCGCCGGTCACCTCAATTGGCAGTGCCGCGAAGGCTGCAATCACCCCGTTATCGTCTCTTGAGAACAGCCCTAGCTGAACGCGCTGATTGCGTAAGGTAGGATGGCTTTCAGAGGAGGTCTGCAAAATTGAGAAAGTAGTTATTAGGCCAGCTTCGCAACCAAATTTTGCTTCCAATTGGTTGACCCCAGCCTGATACATCCAGTCTTGAGCCCACGAGTTAAGATCAATGCCGGACTGTGTGGACAATGAATCCATGAAATCAGACAGCTCGGTATTTCCCCATGAATGTTGTTTGAGATAACTGGAAACCCCTAGTCGAAAGTCCTCGCGACCAATGTAATGAGACAGCTGGTTAAGCACTGATGCGCCTTTATCATAGGTAATTGAATCAAATACGTTGAAAAAATCGTTGGAACTCACCACCGGAACTTCTATGGGATGGGTTGAGACAGCCTTGTCAGCTGAAATTGCTGTTAAGTTTTCTGACAGGTAAAAGTCATGCCACAGGTCGTCAAATTCAGTAGCTTCGGATACAGCTATAGAAGACATTAGTGTTGCAAAACTTTCGTTCAACCATAGGCCATTCCACCAATTCATGGTGACTAAATCACCGAACCACATATGTGCCATTTCATGCAAAATAGTTCCGGCTCTACGTTGACTGCTGAATCGATTGGACGAGCCGCGATCAACATAGCTTTCAGAGAATGTCACTGCAGCAACATTTTCCATTGCGCCAATTAAGAAATCAGGAACAATCACCTGGTCATATTTTTTGAAGGGGTAAGGTATTTCAAAATAGTTATTGTAGTGTTCAATGCCAGATTTCGTATATTGCATCCACTCTTCGACAGCGACATATTGAGCAAGCGATTGTCTTGCCATTAGACGAATTGGAACGTTGCCTGCAGTGTCCTCCCAGATTTTATAGGGGCCAGCATGAAGCGAAAATATGTAGCTAGAGAATCTTTCAGATTTGGGGAAATGCCAAAGTTTCGAATCTTCTACGGTTTCTACTGAGCTTTCGGTAGTTGATGAAATTACTTGCCAGTCATTTGCAGCGAGAACTTTAAGCTCATAGCTTGCTTTTACGTTCGGTTGATCGAAATTAGGAAATAGTCTGTTTGAGTAATAGGGCCAAAGGTAAGTATAAAGATAGGTATTGCCGTCTTCAGGGTCCACAAAACGATGTAAACCAGTGCCATCTTGGTCGTAGGGGTGTGAATATTCGATCGTGACAACATTACTTCCTTGTTCGAGTGCAGCTTCAGGCAATCGGACGAAAAAACCGTTGTAGTCAACCTCGATGGCCTCACCGTTGGCCTCAACGGTAGAGATTGAGCCACCAGTAAAATCTACATTCAGCGAGGAATTCGTATCATCGAGATCAAATTGCAGGGTGACTAGCCCCTGATAGGAATCAAACGCTGAGACTAAGTCGATGTTCAGGTCATAAGACACGTTAGATACACGGCTTGCTCTAGCCGCAGCTTCAAGCTGACTTAACTGGTCGAGGGCGGGTCGAGACTGCAACTCCTCAGCGCTGGTGTTTAAACCGCCGAGGATATCCATTTTCTGTGAAGGTTGCTCGCTACAATTAGATAATACGGCGAATAATAAGATTGGAACGAGATAAAGTGCGCGCATTGCTGCCCCCTATGATTAGTGTGGTCATCATAATGCTACTCAGGCGAGAAGCAAATACTCAAACAGTTGGATGGCTTCACGTAATTAAATGGAGCGCGGATCTTCAGCGGTGCTGAGCGGTGATCATAGTAGAGGTAAAATGGAGGTAAATTACAGCCAAATGATCCTCCAGCCAACACAAACCCAATCGACGCCACAGCGCTTAAATGGCCCTTTCCTTTTTGGCGGGGATCACTTAACGTATCCATAGGGTTGGCAGATAAAGTCGTTATCTGCGGACTCAACATCCCCAGCAATTTATTAGAACTAAATGGGGCCTAGGTTTGTCATGCTGTCTGTGACCTAAACTGACGGTAGCTCAAAATAATTAAGAACAACAAAAGGAAAGGATTTATGACCAGATTACTAATTGCGCTTATTTGCGCGTTGGGATTTACCCCTAATTTGCTTGCTCAAGAGCCATTGCCTTGCGGGCCTGCAGCTGATTTAAGTGCTGAGTATTCCGCTAATGTGGCTGCTGACTCCCGTTGTTTTGAAATGCGGATGTACACCGCAGAGCCGATGAAAGACGGCGTCGGTGGTATCAATAATTTACATCAGCGCTTTCGTGAAAAAGAGATAGAAATCTTTGAGCGTTTAGGGGCAGAGATTATTGCAGTTTGGCAGAGGCTTGATGATCCTAATACGCTGGTTTGGATGCTGGCTTATGAGAATCGGGCCCATAGACAAGAAGTTTGGGATGCTTTTCTAAAAGACGACGAATGGGTGGCTCTATTAGCCAAATACCCAGTGCCAATATCGGCAGAAGCATTCACGATGAGTGCGACGAATTACTCCAAACTTAAGTAATAGTTTGCCGCTGGAGCGAAGATCAGTTCAAGTAGATTTTCGCTCTAGCATTAATGACGCGCACTGGTCGTTACCTGGGCCGAGTTATTTTAAACAATGAACCACTGTCAACTCGAGTGTAATCATCGTAACCGAGTCTGCCGATTGGCATCATCTTCGCTATATCAACTAGTCCCTCTTCGGTGATCAGTTCATCGTTGATATGAATACCGATCACCTCACCTATGACCATCTTATACTCATCGGCCTTTGTCCAACCGGGGATGTCGACAGTTTTCAGATAACGACATTCTAGGTGCACAGGTGCCTGTGCTATACGAGGTGCATTAACAAGTTCAGATGCAATTGAGGTAAGCCCTGTAAGCTCAATCTCGTCGGTTTCAGGCGGCACAGCTGCAGACGACTGATTCATCTGCTCACGGGTATGCCATGTCGCGATATTGCAGACAAATTCACCACTGGCTTCGATATTTCGAATAGTGTCTTTCATGCCGTCTTCAGAGCTACCGGCCCCGCCGGAAAACATCACCGTGGGCGGTTGGTAACTCACCGCATTGAAAAAACTATAGGGGGCAAGGTTAGCGATGTTATTAATATCAACTGAACTAATCCAGCCAATCGGCCTTGGCACAATCAGGCTATTAAAAGGGTTTTTAGGGAGGCCGTGATTTTTTTTACTTGGTTCATAAAACATAATAGGTCATCTTATCCAAAGGGTAGGCAATTGAGGTTTGCTGGGACTAATCATCACTCAGCATCTTAGCGCAGGCTGGGTCAGTTCTCTTCCTCAGATTGCAATGAATAGACAGGTCATGCTCCTTCGTTAAATTGAAAAGTTCGGAGCGGCCTCATTCACCGGGAAAGCGCTGCTGTTAATTACAAGCGAAAGCGCTTTCTCCAAAAAACACAGTTCTATTTTGGAACGGATAGCGCTTCTAATGTTCCGAATTTTATAGGCCGTTGTTATTGAGACTTATCAAATGTGATGCGACCACCAACAATCGTCATTACATTCTCGCTGGTCAAAATATCGGGTTCGGCAACTGTCATTAGATCGCTGTCGAATACAGTGAAGTCTGCATACTTGCCTACCTCAATCGATCCGCGTAAATTTTCCTGAAATGCACCGTGAGCAGGCCAAATGGTTAGCATTTTTAGTGCGGTCTTTCTTGATACAGCCAGCTCCGGGTGCCAGCCAGGGCCGGAAGTGCCATCTAGACGTTTACGAGCAACCGCCGCATAAAACTCAATTCTTGGGTCGCCGGCTTCAACAGGAGCATCAGACCCAGCTAAGATCATTAAGCCTCGGTCAACTAGTGCCTGCCATGGATAGGCATAAGCTAAACGATCTGGCCCTAATCTGTCTGGGGCAAAGTTCAAATCACCAATACCATGACTTGGTTGCATGGAAGGTATTACCCCTAGTTCAACGAAGCGCTGCTGGTCTGAAGGAGGGATGATCTGGGCATGCTCCATACGCCAGCGTAAATCTTCGCTAGCCCACTGAGATTTTGGTACAGCCGCATAGGCTTCTTCATACCAATCTAAGAGCGTGCGTACTGCGCGATCGCCAATTACATGAGTCTCGATCTGTATCCCTTGCCGCAATGCCTGATGCAGAATAGGAACCAGCTCTTCTTCTGTGGTTCGGTTCATAAAGCCATTGTGGTCCGCGTCAGAATAATTGCCGATAAGTGCGGCTCCCCGAGAACCCAAAGTGCCATCGATAAAAACTTTTATTCCACGAACATCGAACATATCGTCGGGGGTTGTTTCACGGCCTTTTTCTATCATTTGCTGTGCTTCGGAAACAGGCACCGCGGCATAGACCCGATGGGACATATTGCCTTGCGCGTGAATTTCTTTCATCAGTTCTACTAAACGGTATTCCATACCTGCATCTTGGGTTTGAGTCCACCCAAGTGCAGCGTTTGATCGAAGACCTCTTTCCAAATTATCTTTGAGATAGGCATCGCTGTCGGCGGGGATAATCGCTCTGAAAACGTTCATTGCGTTGGCAAGAATATAGCCGTTCGGCGTGCCGTCCAAATCGCGTTCAAATTTGCCGCCTTCCGGATCCGGAGTGTCGCGAGTGACTCCAGCCATTTCCATCGCTTTAGAATTTACTAGTGCGGAGACTCCGTCAGCGCGAGGCATGAAAAGAGGTTTGTTCTGGGTAAAAGGATCGACATCGTACTTATTCAAAAAGCGTTCTTCATCAGTCCATTCTCGCTCGATCCAGCCGCGGCCAGTTACCCACCCGCCGTCCGGGATATTTTCTGCCCATTCAGCAATCCTCTGAACCGTTTCACCGAGAGTGGGTATGCCAAATAGGCTCAAAGTCTTAGTCCTACGGCCCACCCCTTCCAAATGTTGATGACTGTCTGTGAAACCGGCAAATACGGTGTTGTCTGCCATATCGATAATTTTTGCCGAGCCACACATATAGCGCTGGGCGCCTTTGTTGCTGCCAACAAAAACAATTTTGTCATCTAAGCTCGCGACTGCTTGAGCTGTCCATTGGTCGTCGTTGGCTGTATAGACAGTGGTGTTGTGCAGAACGAGGTCAGCGTCCAAACAATTTGATTGGCTTAAGACCAAGCTTGAACAGCACAGGCTCATAGAGCTAAGTAATACCGTTGATAACCTCATTGATTCTATTCCTTTGAATTAGTTATGGGACCCCAGTCGAACTCCCAAGGCCTACGAAAACTACAATAGTTTTGCGTAGGACACAAAACTCTTGTGACGGTTTTTCGATAAAAATGAACTAAGGTCTCCACTAGGCGAAGGCTTTTCTTACGTTGATAAACGCGGGAACTGAAGTAATGGGCGCTTGAGCTGCCCGTTAGCGAACCCTTTTCACAGGAGCACATTTAGTCTTGTTGTTTTCGGTTCTGCGAACGAGCGCTAATACCCGGGATTTTCGCTATTTCCTCTTTATCGTCATTGTGAGCCACCATCACGCTTTCTATGGTGTTTTGTTCGTGGCTTTTTAGATCATTTCACCCAGTGGTAGTTGCCGTGACACCTTTTCTTCGCCTTCAAAGCACAGGTTAATCACTTCCTCATCGATAACCTTAGTATCTCTAAGAACTAGGGCTCGGTGCAGTAAGTGTTGAGTTCACGTATGTTGCCCTTGTATTGGTATTTGGCAGGTATCTTCATTGCTGAGCCGGTTATGTGATATTCGGTGCCTGATTGACCCAGCCTCGTTAGTAAGGTTTTTGCCAAAAAAGGTAGGTCACTTTGTTTAACGGCTACCGAAGGAAGATGAATTGTGAAGATATTGATTTGGTAATACAGGTCGTATCGAAATACACCCCTTGCAACTAAATCCGTTAAGTCTTTATGAGTGGCATAGATTAATCTGAAATCTGAGCGTTTGACTTCGGGGCGGCCAACTGTGTGGAACGTACCTGTTTCTATAAGGCGAAGCAGTTTTACTTGCATCGACATTGGGATGTCGCCCAATTCATTAAAAAACCCAGTGCCGCGGTCAGCTAGTTAACCTAAGCCAGTTTTTGTTGGCGCCGGCCATGTGAATAGCGCGGGCGGCTAACTCCTTGCCCGTGCCGGACTCGCCCATCAGTAAAACAGCGGCATCGGTTTTTCCGACGCTGGCGACTTTGCTTAACATCTTCTGAAAAGAAGCGCTTTCACCGATTAACTGCTGGCTTGAAGGATCGCTGCTGGCTAGAGAAAGTAGACGAACAAGCTCGACAAAAATAGTGAAACTTTACTGATGGTCATGAACAGGCAGGATTTTTGCCTCCACAGGCTCCTTCCTGGGAGTTTGGTGTATGTGAAGTACCCGTTCTTTGTGTCCAGATTGCTTGGCAGCGCCTCAAAGACAGTCTTCACCGGCTTGATCGCAGGGCAGTCATAGCCCGCTAACATTTCACTGAACTGCTCGTTTTGGTCGGAAGCTATCAAACCCATGGCCGGTGTCAGTTGTGGTAAACGGTTTTGAAAAAGATGACAGCGCTTTAGCAGGCTTTGGGCCATACTTTGGCTCTACTTTTTAAATTATAAGCAATAAAAACATGTGCTTAGCTTGATAAATGAAAGGCCGGCAAAGCCGTGCTACGTCGGGTGTCTAGGTAGTATCTAGGTTTTTTAACAGATGATTAAAGTCATGAGCACGCAGCGAGCAAAAGCTCTAGTCAAGCGAGTTATTCCGCAGGTTGTGCCATTTTTCCATAAGGACGGCAATACTTTGTCCTGCGTAGTTAAGGACCCTAAGTCAAAGTCCTGTGCGATCATCGATTCTGCGGCAGAGATCGATATGGGCTCTGGCAGCGTGACTTATGATGGCGCAAAGGCCATCATAAGTATTTAAAAGAGCGTAGCTTAGCCGTCCAGTGGATAATTGAGACTCACGTTCGTGTCGATCATCTTTCAGCAGCCCCCCCACCTTAAGAAAGCTCTTGGCGGGCCCGTTGCAATAGGTGAGCATGTCGCTATGGATCAACAAACATTCGCCAGAATTTTTAGTATTGGCGATTAGTTCGCAAGGGATAGCTCGCAATTTGACCACTTGTTTAAGGATAATGGAAAATACAAAATAGGAGATCTGGCGGCTGTCGCATTTCATACCCCAGGGCATACGTCTGCTTGTATGAGGCATCTGATGGCAGGCGACACAGTATCTATGTCAGACATTGGCACAGCAAGAGCTGATCCTCCCGGTGGAGATGCGGCAACTCTTTATCATTGCATTGAGAAGATACTGAGTTTCCTAGATGACACACGAATTTTCCTATGTAAGGACTACTGTGAAGAAAATCGTGAGCTGGAATCGCAAACTTCAGTGAAAGCAGAGCGTGAAGGCAATAACCAACTTCGCGGTAACGAAGAGGATGACGTCGCGATGGGCGAGCAAAGAGATAGCACTCTAGATCTTCTGCATTTTATTCTACCTAGCCTACAGGTGAATATGCGAGCAGAGGGCCCGCCGCCGGTGGAAGATGATGATACAGCGCAGTTGAAGTTGCCAATCAATCTATACAAGTAAACCCTATCAAGGTAGAACGAGAAACTAATGAAAATAATTAACGTCAATGAACAGTTTTCTATTTCGGACCAAGTTGCCCCGATCGATATTCAAGAGTTGGCTAAATTGGGTGTGCAAACGTTAGTTTGCAATCGACCCGACGGCGAAGTTCAGGATCAAGTTGATTTCTGTGCAATTAGTGCCGAAGCCGCCTCCTATGATATGGAAGCCGTTTTCATTCCTTTTAAATCTGGGCACCTTACTAGCGGTGAAGTAGGAAAATTTAAGTCGCTATTGAAATCCGGCAGTCGAATTCACGCCTATTGTAGAACAGGCAACCGGTCATTTAATTTGATTGCCGCGGCTGAAGCTAGTGAGGGTATTGCTAAGAGCGTCATTCTAGATCAGGCCAGAGCGGTTGGTATTGATGTGTCAGAAAGCATCAAGCCATTTTTTGAAAAAGTAGAACATGATATTTCAAATTTGGGTGAGGCTAAATCTCAAGGTACACCTTCCTACGACGTAGTGATCGTCGGTGCTGGGTCCGGCGGCATAGCTGCTGCTTCGAGCCTACTAAAGCGTGATTCTAAATTACGGATCGTAATTGTTGATCCCGCCGAAAAGCACTATTACCAGCCGGGCTGGACTATGGTCGGCGGCGGTATTTTTAATGCTGCTTCTACCTGCCGAGAAATGAAAGATCTAATCCCAAAAGCAGTATCTTGGGCTAAAAAATCGGTAGTTAATTTTGCAGCAAATAAAAATGAAGTCCGATTAAGCGATGGTCAGGTTTTGCATTATAAGCAATTGATTGTTTGTCCAGGTCTTGTTTTGAATTGGTCTGGAATTAAAGGTTTAGAAGAGACGTTAGGAAAAAATGGCGTTACCTCCAACTACGATTATAAGTTGGCGCCGTATACTTGGGAACTGGTGAAAAATTTGAAAAATGGCAAGGCAATTTTTTCCCAACCCCCGATGCCGATTAAGTGTGCTGGAGCCCCGCAGAAAGCGATGTACCTGTCCTGTGATCACTGGCTGCGAAATAGCATGTTGAAAGATATCAATGTAAGTTTCTTCAACGCCGGCGAGGTTCTTTTTGGCGTGAAGGAGTATGTGCCTGCACTACAGTCCTATATTGAAAAATACTCAGTTGACGTCCATTACACCCAGAACCTTGTGGAAATTGATGGAGAAAGCCAAGTCGCCAAATTCAAAGATCAAGATGGAAATATTTCTAGTCATGATTTCGATATGATTCATGTTTGTCCGCCACAAACTTCCCCTAAATTTGTGGCAGATAGCGAGCTTGCAGATAAGGCAGGTTGGCTAGATGTTGACCAGTATACTCTTCAGCATTCCCGATTTAAGAACGTATGGGGATTAGGCGACGTTATGAATACGCCGAACGCAAAAACTATGGCGGCGGTGAGGAAGCAGGTGCCTGTTGTAGCACAAAATATCTGTGACTCAATCAGGGGTGAACAGCCGAGCCGAGGATACGATGGCTACGGTTCATGTCCGCTTACCGTGGAGCGAGGAAAAGTAGTATTGGCTGAATTTGGCTATGGTGGCAAACTTATCCCTTCGTTTCCAAGCTGGTTGTTAAAAGGAACTAAACCGAGTCGTGCCGCGTGGATTTTAAAAGCCAATTTGCTTCCTCTCATATACTGGTACGCTATGTTGAAAGGTCACGAATGGATGGTGTCACCGAGCCCCCTTGCCAAAGTTAAGGCCTAATATGTCGCAGTTGAGTTGGTTACCCTGCGCTCGCTGGGTTCGTACATATAACGGGGATACATTTAAAAATGACATGGTTGCGGCGATTATCGTTGCAATTATGCTTATTCCTCAATCTCTAGCATATGCGCTCTTGGCAGGGTTGCCGGCTGAAATAGGCTTATATTCTTCTATCTTGCCCTTGGTGTTTTATGCGCTGTTTGGTACCAGCACCACTTTGTCGGTAGGGCCTGTGGCAGTGGCGTCTCTAATGACGGCGTCCGCACTCGCGTCTGTCGCGGCACAGGGGACAGCAGATTATTTGTCGGCGGCTGTAGTTTTGGCTGGGCTTTCAGGATTAATACTACTCATTAGCGGGGTTTTTCGACTTGGCTTTATGGCCAGTTTTTTATCTCATTCAGTTGTATCAGCTTTCATTAGTGCATCCGCTATCGTTATAGCTCTAACTCAGATCCGGCATATTACCGGCGCACAATTTGATGATGAAAGTTTATTTGGAATGTTTAAGGCACTTACATCAAGTGGTGTCGAAGTAAACATATCTACCACTGTAATTGGCTTGTCAGTGCTAACCTATCTTTGGTTGATTCGAAGTCGAGGTAAGTCTCTGCTTGTGTATTTAGGGGTGTCTGATAAGACTGCTAGCCTCGTTGTAAAATCGGCTCCTGTGCTAGCGGTCATTCTTACTATTACTGTCACTGCGCTCTACAGTTTAGACGCTAGCGGTGTAGCAATCGTTGGGAAAATACCCGAAGGGTTACCCAGTCTTGGTTTGCCAACAATCTCAATAGAATTGGTAAAAACACTTTTTGTTCCTGCCTGTCTGATTTCAATTATTGGGTTTGTTGAGTCAATTTCTGTTGGCCGCACTCTGGGCGCAAAAAAGCGGCAACGTATCGACGAAAACCAAGAGTTAATAGGGCTTGGTACCGCAAATCTCGCCTCATCTTTTAGCGGTGGTTTTCCGGTGACCGGCGGGTTTTCGCGCTCAGTTGTGAATTTTGATGCAGGCGCTGTTACTCAAGCTTCGAGTATATTCGCGGCAATATTTATTGCGCTAGTTTCCGTTTTTCTAACTCCATATCTTTACAGTTTACCCAAGGCAACCTTAGCAGCAACTATCATTGTGGCAGTGTTGGGATTGGTAGATCTTTCTGTGATACGAAAAACTTGGGATTATTCAAAAAGCGATTGGTTAGCCGTTATGCTTACCTTGTCTATGACACTTATTTTTGGAGTAGAAATTGGGGTGAGCTGCGGCGTACTAGTATCCCTTTGTTTGCATCTCTATCGCACGTCGAGGCCGCACATAGCAGAAGTTGGATTAGTAGATGGGACTGAGCATTTCCGCAATGTTGTCAGGTATAAAGTAACCACGTTGCCGGACATCCTTTCTCTGCGCGTCGATGAAAGTCTTTTCTTTGCTAATGCCAGTGCCTTGGAAGAAAAGGTGCTTAGTGAAATATTTAGTAGAGATGAAATTTCACATGTTGTTTTGGTTTTCAGCGCCGTTAACGAAGTAGACTACAGCGCCTTGGAAGTTCTAGAACTGCTTAACAATCAGCTCTATGAGCAGGGTATTTGCCTACACCTTTCCGAGGTTAAAGGCCCTGTTTTGGACAAGCTACGGGCTACAGATTTTCTTGCCCATCTTAGCGGGTATATTTATCTGACCCAATTCTCCGCCTTTAAGGATATTGCTTCACGACTAGGTGAGTCACAGAGTTTAAACGTATAAGATCTAGCTTTTCACACCAAGCATCATAATAGGACTTTCATGGTGGTAAAGGTGAACTGTGCTCATGCCTTATAAAAATTTTGTCACATCACATTGCATGTTGGCAATACAATTTTCCCTAAGAAGGACAGCATATTTTTAATCTCAGTGCGAGTCTATGCCTAGTCTAAAGACTCAACCTATAGCCGAGACGCTAAGCCGTGCTGACCTTGAAATTTATCTGCAGCTGCGTTTTAAAATGCCCGATGGGTCTTAAAGGATAACCATAGACGTAAGCTACGCCTGTAGCGAGCGAACTCCAGTTGATGTAGGTTTGTTAGATCCTCTTGGGTTTTATGGCTGGAGCTGTGCCAATAAAAATGGGTTTGTGATCACTCAAAGCTACACAACTCCCTCCTATAAATTCGAGCCGATAGCGGTGAGTGATTGGCATGTGCTTTTGGGTATTCCCAATACTCGTGAAGGCCGAGTTGCAAAATCTTTTTGTAGAAATCGCTCTCAGATGACAGCTTGCCTCAAGCCAAACCGATTTATACCTGCTGTGATAACCGTCGAAAAGCGACCGAAAGTTAGATTGGGAGTGGCTGTTATGGACACTGAGATCGAGCAACGGCGGTTATATCAGGCCGGGGAACGCTTCCTAATGTTCAGCACTTTCAATGTTATTGGTGCTGCTGCATTTCTTGCCAAGGTAGATAAAGGAAAAGGTAGTCTCGTTCGAAAAGTTGTCATAGATGAATCGAATTTGGCCTCTTATTCGCCACTGACTGAAATTCGCACCGTGTCAGTTGGAACGAATTTGGCTGAGATTTTTTAGGCCGCGATACCACTAAGCGACAATACAGCGGGCAATTTCATTCTTGAATTTATCGGTGGCCCGAGTCATCTAACCCAATTTTTTCACGCTATATCTGATCCGAAGTCTGGTCTGCACCGATGGGAAACGCAGGTAAATAAGTCCGTGATCGGCGACTCAAGAGACACAACCTTGCTTGGGGCAATGGTGGGGACTCGGCAAAATTTATTGTTGAAAGTACTCTTTCACAAGTTTCCTAAAGCAGCTGCAAAGTTGGGTGACCGAAAAAAATCGGTGATGCTAAGTCGAGAGCGAGACTGCCATCGGATAGGATTGTGAGTGATAAAACAGATGGTGGCGCAAATGGCCCCATGTCGAACGTGGTATTTGTGTTGGCGCCGGATCGACAGCCAGTAATCATTACTGTTTATATAACCGTAACACCCGCCCCATTCGATAACCGTAAAGTTGGGATTGCGAATATCGCGAGAGTCTTAAATTAGACTCTCGCTTGAACTTATCTCTTAAACAGATCCTCAGTTTTGTTAAACAGTTTTAGCTTTTAGCTTTTAGCTCTTAGCTTTTCTTGTCGACGATACTCATGCAACACCGGTTCGGTATAGCCGCTAGGTAGATTTTGGCTGTTGAAAATTAGCGTTTTTGCAGCTTGAAACCCCATGCTAGATTCCACGTCTTGTGACATTGGATTATAGTCTAGGCTCGACTGATTTTGCCCATCCACCACTGCCGCCATTTCAATCATAATGTCCATAACCTGTTGCTCTGAGCACAAGCCATGGTGGAGCCAGTTGGCAACGTGCTTTGCCGAAATACGTAAGGTCGCTCTGTCTTCCATTAAGCCGACGTTATTGATATCTGGCACCTTCGAGCAACCTACTCCTGCTTCAACCCAGCGAACCACATAGCCTAAAATCCCTTGGATATTATTGCGTAGCTCATCTTCGATTTGGGTTTTGGACAAGGAATTTTTATCTAATAAAAGAGGTATAGTTAGGACATCTGAAAGTGGCGAAATCAGCCTTGAAAGAAGCTGCTTTTGTGTATTGAAAACGTCAACTTGATGGTAATGCATCGCGTGAAGTACAGCCGCTGTAGGTGAGGGCACCCATGCGGTGTTTGCGCCAGCCTGCGGATGTTGGATTTTGGCTTTCATCATCTGTGCCATTTCATCGGGCATCGGCCACATGCCTTTACCTATTTGCGCTTTCCCAGATAAGCCGCAGCTGAGGCCGATGTCGACGTTTCTATTTTCGTAGGCTTTAATCCATGGCTGCTGTTTAATCTGTTCTTTTGGCAAGAACGGACCTGCTTCCATGCTGGTGTGTATCTCGTCTCCGGTGCGATCGAGAAAACCAGTATTGATGAAAACAAGACGATGCCTAGCAGCTCTAATACACTCCATCAGATTGACGGTAGTGCGTCTTTCTTCATCCATTATGCCAAGTTTAATAGTGTTGGTAGCTAGCCCCAGCATTTTCTCAATTGCATCGAACAACTGACAAACAAAACTCACTTCTTTTGGGCCATGCATTTTTGGTTTAACGATGTAGATGCTGCCGGCTTTTGAATTATTATAGCCTAATCCATCATTTAACCCTTTATCAAGATCGATCATGCTAACCAACGCGGTTAGAACACCATCTATAATATGTTCCGGAACAGGCTTTCCGTCTGCGTCCGTCATCATGCTAGATTCCATGAGCAGACCAACATTTCTATTGAACAGCAAGCTGCGTCCGGCAATCTGGTAGTTTCCGCCGTTGATGGCTGTATAAGTTTTATCGGGGTTTAAACGTCGGCTGACTGTTTTGCCGTTTCTAGGAAACTCTACTGACAGTGTGCCGCACATCAGTCCTAGCCAGTTTCGGTAGACTTCAATTTTGTCTGTCGCGTCGACCGCGGCAACAGAATCCTCGCAGTCCATGATTGTAGTTGTTGCAGCTTCTAGGACAATATCGTTGACACCGGCCAGATCAGTCTTGCCGATAGCGCCGTCTCGGTTGATTAGCACCTCAATATGGAGGCCGTTATGTTTTAGCAAAATAGCTGAAGGCGAATCCTCTTTGCCAGTAAAAGCAACAAGATTACCCGAGTTAAAAAGGGTTGTTTGAGAGTTGTCAGCTAAGGTCACCAACAGCGCTTGCCGATGAATTTTATAGCTAACTACGTCTCTGTGACTGCCTTTGGCAAGTGGAACTGACTGATCCAGAAGTTGCCGGCCATAGGCGATTACTTCTTGGCCTCTAAGGGGGTTGTAACCAGCGCCAGGTTTTAATGAGTCGGTTTCGGGCACCACGTTGCTGCCATAAAGGGCGTCATAGAGACTGCCCCAGCGGGCATTTGCTGCATTCAGGGCGAAGCGTGCATTCTTTAGCGGTACGACCAATTGTGGGCCAGCTATTGTGGCAACTTCGCTGTCCACATTTGTTGTTTCGATTTTAAAGGGCTGTCCTTCAGGGACTAAGTAACCGATGTCTTTCAAAAACGTAACATAGGTCGTCATATTAATAGGGTTAGATCTATTGCTGATGTGCCACGCATCTATTTGCTTTTGGAGATAAGCTCGATGCGCAAGTAATTCACGATTTCGCGGGGTAAACTCGCTAATAAGAACAGAGAAATCTTGCCAGAATCTCTCAACATCAAGGTTGGTTTGAGGGAGGATTTCCAGATCGATAAAAGATTTGAATTTTGGATTAATCATAGCAATGACCGAGCGTATAAAAGCCACCAGAAACGGCGGGCAATAAAATTAGAGTGGATAGGCTTTTGTAGATGGCAAATATTTACATCAAGTAACCAATTCAGCCAGCAACAAACAATGCGGGCTTAAACATATTGCCTAAGCCCGCATCGGGTTCATAGTAGTTCAAAAAAGCGAACTAGTTCAACTTGCTGTGACGCCGATGGCTTTTTTTAGACCTTAACTGAACTGATTCATGGTGTTGTCTTTTCCACCAGCTTTCAATGCTGCTTCGCCGGAGAAATATGACTTGTGATCATCTCCCATATTTGAGCCTGCCATGTCCTGATGTTTTACGCAGGCCAATTGATTGCGAATTTCTTGGCGCTGAACACCGCTAACGTAAGCTAGCATTCCTTCTTCGCCAAAGTAGCCTTTCGCTAAAGTATCGGTGCTAAGTGCTGCTGTGTGATAAGTGGGCAGGGTGATTAGATGATGAAATACACCAGCCTCGCGGGCGGCATCTCTCTGAAAGTTTCTAATCTCATTATCCGCCTCAGTCGCCAGCTCAGTTTCGTCGTAGAGAGCGTTCATCAGCTTTTCACGATCATAGCTAGATACGTCTTTGCTTTCTGATTCCCAGCGATCAAATATCTGCTGTCTGAAATTGAGAGTCCAGTTAAAAGATGGACTGTTATTGTAGACTAGCTTGGCGTTGGGAACTTCTTTCTTTATACGCTGAACCATTGCGCCGACGCTGGCAACATTTGGCGTGGACGTTTCAATCCAAAGTAAGTCTGCGCCATTTTGAAGCGACGTAATACAATCCAGTACCACTCGGTCTTCACCGGTGTCTGCGCGGAACTTAAAAAGCCCGTTGGCGAGACTGTTGGTTTTTTGTAGCTTCCCGTTTACTTTTACTGCTATGTCACCGTTTTCCATTGTGGCAACGTCGGTAACCGGCTCGAGGTCAAGGAATTGATTGTATTGATCGCCCAAGTCACCGGGCTGCACAGTTGTTGCAATCTTCTGGGTCAAGCCAGCGCCTAGGGAATCTGTTCGCGCAACAATGATGCCGTTTTCAATGCCCAGCTCCAAAAAGGCGTAACGCACGGCTCGGATTTTGGCTAAAAATTCTTCATGTGGCACAGTGACTTTCCCGTCTTGATGTCCGCACTGTTTTGCATCGGATACTTGATTCTCAAGTTGAATTGCACAGGCGCCGGCTTCAATCATGCGTTTGGCAAGCAGATAAGTGGCCTCTTCGTTTCCGAAACCTGCATCAATGTCTGCGATAATTGGTACAACATGGGTTTGATGTGCCGAGATCTCATTTTGAATTCGCTGAGCTGCAACGGAGTCACCACTATCGGCGGCCTCGTCCATGCTTATAAATAAATGTCCTAACTCGCGCGCATCGGCCTGGCGAAGAAATGTGTAGATCTCTTCAATGAGGTCTGACACTGATGTTTTTTCATGCATTGACTGATCTGGAAGTGGGCCGAACTCAGATCGTAAGGCTGCGATCATCCAGCCTGAAAGGTACAAATAGCGTTTGTCTGTCGTTCCGTGATGTTTTTTGATCGAGATCATTTTCTGTTGGGCGATAAAACCATGCCAGCAGCCGAGAGACTGAGTGTAGTTGCTGCTGTCCAGATCGTAGTCGGCCATGTCTTTGCGCATAATGTCTGCAGTGTAGCGGGCTATATCAAGGCCTGTTTTGAAACGATTCTGAATTCGCATTCGAGCTGCGAATTCAGGGTTTATAGACGCCCAAGGCTGGCCAGCTGCTTCTTTTAATGTGTTTAGGTAGTCTATATCTTCGTTGTAAATAGTCATTTAAAATCCTAAGTGCTCTAGTTGTATTGTTTTTTAATAGCCGAAGCTCGGTGTGAAAAGTTCTCTCTACAGAATCAACTCAATTTGTTGTTCACCATTTTGCAATAAAATTGATGACGGACATTTTTTGTCACCCTCGAACTCATGAAATCCACCAGGATTACTTAAACCGACACAGCGGCCCGATTTCAGATGGGACAAAAGCCAATCAAAATAAATACGATACTGGGTGCCTTCCTGATGAGATCCCTCATTAACGGGAAGGTGACTATCCGGTAGTCCCATAAACGTTTCATTGGTAAAGCTCTGCTGATTTGACAAGCTCAATGATTCTGGGAGGTACGCATTATGTAGACTGCTCATGATTGCCCCTCGGGCTATTGAAAGGTTTCTGTAATAAGTTCTTTCAATGAGTAGTTTCGAATGGTTGTACAGTTTGGGTACTTTAGGAATTGTACTTGAAAAACTTGTGAAAATTTAACTATGAAATTTCACAGTGTAAATTTCACAAAATGCTAGGTCTAAGGTACTATCGATGACACTTGCTTAAGCTGAAGAATCAACATGAAAACTAAAACTCAGACGTTATTAAGGAAAGCTCACTTTCTCGGAGCAAAGATTCGCAAGCTCAGGAAAGACAACGGTCTGACCTTAGACGACCTTTCTGTTCGCTGCATCCATATAAACGCTGAATCTGCGCCTTCAGTGTCTTATTTGTCGATGATTGAAAATGGGAAGCGAATGCCTTCTGAGGATATGTTGGAGGTTGTCGCTAGTGTTTTTCAAAAGGAAATAGGTTGGTTTTTTGATGAATCAGTAGAGCAGCAGCCCCTGGTGAGCCCCAAAAAGACCGCAGGTGGGATAGCTGGTGTGGCTCTAGAACCTGGATTTTTGTTCTCTAAAGATCACCTGCAAATAGCGATTCCAGAGCTTTTGTCTCAAGGTGGCATTACCGGCAGGCAATTCGGGCACTTGCTGATCAGGGCTCACCAAGAGCACCATCAGAACCGGTTTCCTGACCTTGAAAAAGCGGCTGAAGATGTAGGCAAGAAAGTCATGCCTTTGTCTGCGCAGGACACCATGGCGCTTTGTAAACAGATGGGCCTGAAAATCAAATGGTTTGATCGGGCGCCCGATATCATCGAAGATCCAGACAATACTGGATTTAAAACCTTAGTAAGGTCCTTCTTCGATGCGCCAGGAACTATTTACGTTAATGAGCGTTTGAAAAAGCATCCTGCAAGGTTGAAATACGATCTGGCAACTCATATTGGCCACAGTGTTTTACATGACAGGGACGGTCTGCGGAGCATCTCAGCGGTTGGGGGCAATACCTTTGATGCGAAGTCTTGGAGCACCCAGGCCCAAACTGTCGATTCAAAAGATATTCTGCACGCATGGCGTGACTTTGAATGTAGTTTCTTTGCCGGTGCGCTGCTATGCCCGAAAATTCCTACTCGGCAGTTTCTTGGTCGCTACGCTTACTCATTAGAAAGTGCAAAACTTCTTGAGGTATCGACCGCGGTGTTAATGAGGCGAATGACTGCGGTTTCTCCCTATCCCCATTGGCATTACTTTGATGCATATCCTCCCGGGAAGCTTAGGGCTGTATATCGAGGCAATGGCATTCCTTTGCCTTGGGGAAACCTAAGGGAGATGAACGACCCTTGTACGCACTGGTCGGTGTTTAATATGCTGAACACCAAGACTCAAAACTCGGCTGCGCAAATTTCAGTTCTGCGCAATGGTGATGACGCGCGACTGTATTGCTGCGAATCGGTGCGGGTAAAAGATGCTGCAGATAATTTTCACGTGGTTTGTGCAGGGATTGATATTGGTCCAGCTATCGAGGCCCAGGGTGTGTTGCCCGATGACGTTATCGATGAGATTTTTCAAGCTTGCCTAAGCAGCGATGGTTCAGCAAAGGTGCCACCTCGCGCGGCAAAGGTGATTAGCAGTGTCGCCAGCATCTTAAGCATTGATTGGGTAAAGCGGGGTTTGGATACCGAGGCTAATATTATCTGTCCACGTAGCTCTAACTGTCCTCGTGACCCTTGTTGTGTCACCAAGCCGGTAAAGCGCCGCCCGATAACAGAAGACATCCGAGATACAATTATCAGTCAGTCTATTTAGGGGAGGATAATGTATTTGAGTTACGGCTCTCCGGTGGAGTCTTTCAGGTAACGTTCATTCATTATTTTAGCTGCGTTGTTGAAATCGCGCTTGAATGCCGAATTGAACAAGCGCCTGACTATAAAACCGGTAAGACGCGAGCTTGGCTCATAGACAACGGATATCTTGACTGTGGTCTTTTTAACGCCGACCTCTACAAACTCATATTTCGCCAGAGAATATTTCAGTGGCACCGACAATGTGGACTTACTAATGTCAGTAAAATAAGCATAGGTCGTGGGTGGTTCAACAATCAAGAAGCGCTGCACTAGGGTGCCGCCTTTCTTCATTGTCGTGGTTCTCTCAGTTCCTACTGAAGCTTGAATGTTGCCTTCGTCCCTGGTATTGAAAGTGACAGTTTCCGCGTCTTTTGTGTAAATATCCAATCGTTCCATAAGGAACCTGTAAACGTAGTTGACAGGAGCATCGACTGATATAGTTACAAAGTTTTCAGGATCGCTGACCACTCGCTTCAGCTCTGTTTGAATAAACTCATCGCTGTAACTAGATTGGGCATTAACTACGCTCGCTCCCCAAAGGAGAACGAAGCTAGCTAGCCCGAGAGAGGTTTTTTTTAGGTTCATTGCTGCCAACCCTAGTCCGGCAGGCTGTAAGCTATAACGTAGCCACCCTCGACATCGCTATTGTCCGCAGCAACATTTTGAGATGCTTCGGCCTCTAAACTAAGACCACCTCCGCCGTCTGCCACAGTAACCAAAACGTATTGCTTGCCAGTTGTTGGACTAACGTAGCTCATCGGTGTCGCGGTAGAAGAGCTTGGTAAGGGGTCCGTCCACACTTCTACTCCGGTATTAACATCAATGGCTCTCATTGTGCTGTCTAAAACTCCACCAGTGAAAATGAGGCCGCCACCGGTAACGATAGAGCCAGCCGTATAAAACATGCCCATGGGCAAAGGCAGGCGGCTAGGAATACCAAGTGGGCCTTGTTCTCTCGCTGTGCCTAGCGGGCGCCGCCACAGCACTTCTTGTGAGGCAAGATCGACGACGGCCATCTCTCCGTAAGGAGGACGCAGACATGGCGCAAAAATCGGGGATAAGAAAAAGAATGAATACACGCCATAGGGGGTGCCAGACTGCGCTCCACCAATGCCGAAAGGAGTATTGTCTCGAACTTCATCCCGAGGAATGAGCCGCACTACCGATGGCATGTGTAAGACGTTCACAACCATTAGGTGATTGACTTCATCTACTGCAACACTGCCCCAGTTCATCCCGCCACCTACACCCGGATAGACCAGTGTACCTTGGGTGCTAGGGGGTGTTAGTGCGCCTTCGTAGCGCAAATTTTTGAACTGGAGCCGACAAGCCGCTTGATCGAATGGGGTAAGCCCCCACATATCCGCTTCGGTTATGCGCTCGCGGGCAAAGGAGGGCATGCCGACGGAAAAAGGTTGGGTTGGGTTGGTTATCTCGCTGGGAATATCAGTTTGCGGGGTAGCAGTTTCAGCGACTTCTGTAATAGGTTCGCCGGTGATTCTGTCTAACAAAAATACCTCACCGCGTTTGGTAGGCACAATAACAGCTTTGCGAACAACGCCATCAATCGGGACATCAACCAAAGTCGGCTGTGAAGGTACGTCCATGTCCCAGATGTCATGGTGAGTGGTTTGGAAATGCCAGCGTACCCCGCCGGTCTTGGCGTCTAGGGCTACAATTGAACTCGCGTACTTTTCCATGGCTTCACTGCGATGGCCGCCGTAATAATCTGGTGTTGCGTTGCCAGTGGGAACGTAGACCAGCCCGAGTTCGTCATCAGCACTGGTTAAACTCCACACATTTGGAGTGCCGCGGGTATAGGTGTCACCGCTTTCGGGCAAACCAGAACGATCCTCGCGGCCCATATCCCAGGCCCATTCCAGTTCGCCATTAATCGGATTAAATCCGCGAACCACGCCGGAGGGCTCGTCGGTTTCTTGATTGTCAGCAACCCAACCTCCTAACACCAGAACATCACTTGCGATCGTGGGGGGAGACGTTACAAAATAGAAGCCAGGTTTGACATCGCCCATGCCCGGAAGAAGGCTAATTTCTCCGTCTACGCCAAAGTCACTGCAGCGTTCACCTGTGACACTGTCTACCGCAAACATTCTGGCATCTGTAGTTGCTGTAAAAATGCGCTTAGGGCAAACATCCGATGAAGAGTCTTCAGGCACTTCATAATAAGTTACCCCGCGACAAGTATCCCAAAAGCCAAACATTGCGGTTTTAATTTTTGGATCAAATCGCCACCGTTCTTCGCCGGTATCAGGATCAAGTGAAACGATTATGTTCTGGCCGGTGCACATATAAAGGCCGTCATCGATCTGAATAGGTGTGCCTTTAAATGCACCCGGTACTTTTGTTCTGGTCTGCCAAGCGATTTCCAGCTGATCGACATTGTCTAAGTTAATTTGGTCGGTAGCGGCAAAGCGGGTACCTGATTTGGACGAGCCATAGTGCGCCCAACTTCCGTTGGCATTGTTAACTGTGCCTGTTCCTGCTGCGCTTGGAGTGCCTACCTCGTAGCTGGAGTTGGCAGCGAACAAAGCAATGACCAATACTGACATTGCGGCCAGCGTGACTCTGGTGGTGATCTGCTGAAACAGCGGCAGGGGCTGCGCCTGTAATAACCCTCGGCGAACTCTAGGAAGCACAAACCAAACCCCAAGTACTGTAAACATGGCGACACGAGGGGCTAGGGCCCAAGGATCTAAGCCGACTTCGTATAATGACCATAGATAAGTTACAGCAAGAAATATTCCGTACAGCTTGGCTCCTCGAACATCTCCGGCAAACAGCAGAACCGCCGTAATCATTAGGGTCATCCCTGCCAGCACATAATAAAAAGAGCCGCCGGCGAGCATGAGATAAATGCCTTGGATAAATAAGGCCAGTCCAACTAATCCAATAATAATGGAAAGGAATCGCGGCTTAGGAAATGCTTGAGAAGAATTGGTCACTCTAAATGCTCCACTGGTTAGGTTTACCCCTAGTCTTGATTGTCCTATGTTCTCATAAAACGCTGGGCTAAGAACAACGAGATAAGGAAAATTGGGCCCAGATAGACCCATTTGGCGGCGTCTTGAGTATATGCAGTAATCTACGACATGATGCCATCCTCACCTGAGAGCATCGATTTACCATAGGATTGCATACCAATGGCTAAAAGGGCATGAGAAATGGTTGTCTATATTGAATTAAACCTCATTTATATCAATAGGATAGCTAGGTGAGCCTGGGGGTTAACTTTCTGAGACAATTAGTCACATGCATTGTAGGGCTTGATTGGTTTAAAATTGGCAGTGTGAAATCATTATGTAATCAAAGTGAAATAGCTTTCTCACTAAAGAATTGGAGTTAACTTGTTTACGTTCAAGCACCCTAAATTGATAAGCAGTCTTCTCCTGGCCGCGCTGGTTGCAGTGAAGCCGTATGCGGCTACCGCTCAAAGTAAAGCGTTAGCGACAGTTTATCCAGATTTGAGCACTCTCATGGAGACCCATGAAATACTCCATGCTCGCATTTTTGAGGAAATTGAAGCCACCAACGCGTCTTCCTCTTCTGCTATAGGTAAACGTCTGCTAGTAGAGGCAATTATTGAATTGGCTGAGGCGGCAGGCTCACATTATCACTCGTCCAACAGCCATTTAGCGATGCTAGGCCCTCACAGGGTTTTTGAAAGTCGTGCCACTCCGGGCTTGATTACGCTAATCAGGCGCCAGAGTGAAGAAGGATTGGCAGCAACAGCCCTCGAGGATACCGGATTGCTGCCAGAAGTTGCTATTACGACATTGGCTCGGGGCCGAGAATTTATTATTCAGGTCATGGGCATCTATCTCGATGACAATATATTGGATAAGAAGCTGGCCATTGACGGAGCCGTTGCGGAATATTTAAGTGATGACATCCACTCTGTGGCATCTGAGCCTAAGTCAGAGGATTTGTTGTCAGAGCATGGAGCAGCCTATGCCTATCGGGTCGGCTTTCCTCAGTTTAGTGGCCTTACTTGGGCGTCACAGTGGTTAAAGATAGCGGTATTGGAGATTGCGGCAACCAGCCCCGATCGAGAAAGCCTCTATCAAGATATTGCATTCGCTTTAGGCACTTATGAAGAGAAAGTCACTCGCCTGCACGGCAGCTTAGTATCGCTGCCCAGCGACATTCCAGGCATTCCTGTTGTTGCGCCGAACTTCTTCACTTTGCACCCGGAAGCGTCTGTCATTATTGACAACTTAGAAGCTTTAAAAGTGGTGATAGGTGACATTCTTGCTCATCCGGAGCAGATGGATAGGCCGGGCGCTATTGAATCGATGGTGGCTCAGTACACCAACAAGACTGATCACCTGATTAGTCAAATGGATTATATGATTTTCGTTCTTCGAGGTGGTATCTACGGAGCCGGCGGCCCTGCTCGAGGCGGTATGGATCAAAATGACAGAAACTATTCACGGGATGTGCAAGAAAATCCCCACATTAGCAAAAACCCTATGTCGCAGTAATTTGCGATGGGGATAGAACCTTTGGATTTTACATATGGGACTCGCTAAGTTTTTTTCTTTGCTGGTTATTTCCCCCGCGTTAGCTTTTTCAACAATCTCGTCTGCGGCTATTGATCGAGTCGGTGATTTTGCTCTTTTAGATGCGGATGGCGAATTCCATCAGATCAGTCGATACATCCACCGTAATGCTGTAGTGATGATGTCTTATTCGCCAAGCTGCGCCGAAATGGATTTAAAGCTGAAATCCTTCAATGCCCTGCATGCGAAGTATGCCGAAAACAACATCGAGTTTCTGCTGATCGACTCATCCCCGAGCCAAGAACTAAACGGCAGCTTTGATGTGCCTATGCTTCGAGATAGTGGCCAGCTGGTGACGGAAGCCTTAGAAATTGCCAATGCTGGCGAGGTCATGGTTTTCAACCCTGAACGTTTGTCGCTTTTCTATCGCGGTCCAGTTGACGGTGAGCTGGGCAATACTCTTGAAAATGTTGTAAACGCCGAAGTTAAAGACACAGTAAAATCTGAAACAATGGGCTGTTCGCTTGAATTTCCCGTGAGAGAAATGCATGCATCTAACCCGCCAGATTATTCAACAGAGGTAGCTCTTGTCCTGCTCAAGAACTGTTCTGAATGTCACCGCTGGGGTGGTGTTGGACCGTTTGCTTTGGACAGCTACATATCAGTGTTGGGCTGGTCTCCGATGATTCGTGAGGTTCTTCTCAACAAACGTATGCCCCCTATGCAGGTTGATCCTTCTATCGGTCACTCTAGCAGTGCCAAATACATTTCTACTGCCGACAGACAGACCTTGATCCACTGGATGGCAGCTGGGGCGCCGCGAGGCGACGGCGAGGTAGACCCGCTTGAATTAGTGCCTATCGAAAAGGTTTTCGAATGGGAGCTCGGCGAGCCAGATTTTATCGTTGAGTCTGCGCCTAATGAAGTCCCGGCGGTAGGAATTCAAGATTATGTCTACAGCGAGGCGGAGCTGACTTTTGAAGAGGACAAATGGGTTCGTGCATTTCAATATCGTCCGGGTAAAGAAGCGGTGCTTCATCATCTGATGACCTTTGTTTCACCTCCTGAGGAAGATTTTTGGGGGTCAGAGAAAAATGAAAATAGCGTTACACGACGCTTTATGGGCAGCTATATTCCAGGTGCTAATCCGGCAACACAATTTCCTGAAGGCACTGCTGTATTTATACCAAAAGGTTATAAACTTTCCATGCAGTCTCACTATGTGTCTAACGGAGTTGCGGCAATTGATGAAACAACCATCGGATTGTATTTTTCAGATCGAGACGACAACAAAGAGATTTTGACGCAAGCGGTGTCATCAAGGTTTGTTATTCCGCCTTATGAAAATAATCACCCAATGCATGCGAGCTATCAGTTTAACGAGGCAGTGCAGCTTACTGCGGTGCGTTCGCGAATGAACTTTCGTGGCAAGAAAATGAAGTTTACATTAGAGACTCCAGATGGCGCGATGCAGGATATCTTTAGCATTCCTGCTTATAACTATGGTTGGCAACCAAATTATACTTTAGATCAACCCCAGGCGATCCCGGTCGGCAGTATTGTCCATGTGATAGGCGCATTCGATAATTCGCTCTCCAACCCGTTTAACCCTGATCCAACTCAAGAAGTTCAATTTGGGCTAAACAGTTGGGAAGAAATGTTTACTGGCTATCTAACGTTCTACAAAACAGAATAGTCTCGCGCCAAGGGTTATGGTCAATCAAGCGCTGGCCTTTTTACCCTGACATCCATAGGGCCATGCTCGCCAGAGGTAATGGTTCTGTACTTCGGCCTAGCCTGATTGTTACATGCTATGAACGAGTCTGTCTGAACCGTTCTGCGGTCTCACTCAAGGTTCTTTAACTACTCCAATAAGCGCCAGTGGCGTATCTATTTTGAGTTCTTGCGGATACTGTCATCGAGTCTGCATTTCTTGCGCTTGCTGAGCCTATACCTGGGGCTGGTGTGGGCAATGCGCTATTGGCAATAAAACTTCGTCTATCTTTAAATCACTCATAGATGTCTCCAAAGTTAAGTAGTATCAAAAACTGCTACTACTTAACTAGTATAAAACTAGAAATGACCGGAGAAATTTGTTTGAGGCAATAAAATCGGGTGAGTGGATGTGACTGATTACTACGGTTGATTACTACAGCTGATTTAGCTTGCTCGGGCTGCCATATGTATTCCCTAGATAGGTCTTTATTGCTTTAACTGACTTAGGAGGTTTAAAGCGGCATTATGGTATTCCTTGCTTATCTTGAGCCTTAAGGTGCCGGATGAACTGCCTGGAGCGCTGCCAAAAATTAGCATACTGTTGCCCTGCAAAACTAATTCAGAGCTCCAGAATTTGTGCTCTAGAAAAGCATGGCTAATATCAGCTAAATCAACCTTCAGAGATTTAATATTGGTTTTAAGTAGCCCCAGAACTGAATCGCTGGTTTGATATTCAAGGTGCAATTGCTGGCCCTTTATATACACTAAACCATTGGATTCCATCAACCCAGACGGATCCGATACGGTAAAGCTGACATTAGCGTCCTTAGCTACTAAAATCGCGGTTTGACCGAAAGCATGCAGCCGAGTTCTCTCGATAGCCATTTCTACAAAATCGGGCGCATATCGAAGACCAGCGTAATGACCGAGTAAGAACAGACCGGTACCAAAAAGAACATAGCCCGCCCAGAAGCTCTCTGTGCCGGTAAAAACATTGATAGAAACACACACTAGATTGATGAAAGCAAAGGTGAAACAATGACCCTTGAATCGCAGCCATAGTCGTCGTTCTTTGTCTTTGGTTTGATGTTCGTCCTCTAAAAGGCCTACGGCGCGATCAATTTGGGCTTGGCTTACCCCGACCTCCTTACCGATTGATATGAGCTCTTCATGATCGATACTGTTTTCTGAATTTCTATTTTCATCTTGTAGACTAAGTCTTATGATGTCGGCCACTTCGTCGCTGCTGTAACGGCGAGAGTTCTCGGGTTTTGCTTGCTCAGAAGGTGGCTCAGGATGAAGCTCGTTAGATGACTCTGCTGATGCTTCAGTAGAGGATTCAGATGCAGCTGATTCGGCCATGGGTGAGTTCCTTTTGTGATTTTTCTGTTACTTCTGTTTGTTTGTTGAAGCAATAACTACGCCAATTGGTGTGTAAGAGAATGAATTGGTCATTTCACGGCTTCTAGGCCAATAGGCATAGGTTTTTTTATGTAAATACAATTTGCATCGCTGATGTTTTCAAATGTTGCAGTAGGCCAAAAAAACAAGTTTTTAGTTGTTTTCGCCAAAGGCATACATTTCTTATCGAGTGCTTACTTTAAAAGCTTTTCAGATAGATAAATCGTTTAGGCATTGCACATCTGAAGATGCTGTCGCAGAATGCGCGGCGATGCTCACTGAGTGCTAATTGTCGATTTTAAATACTAAGGAAATTAAATTTCGCTATGGATATAGTTCAAAAAATTGCTGAAGAATTAAACGTAAAACCCCAGCAGGTTAACTCAGCAATTGCCCTTCTGGATGAGGGGGCTACTGTTCCTTTTATTTCTCGCTACCGTAAAGAAGCCACCGGCGGTTTAGATGACTTACAGCTCAGAGACTTAGAGTTAAGGCTCTACTACCTCCGTGAAATGCAGGATCGCAAACAAGCCATTCTAACTAGCATTAAGGATCAAGATAAACTGACTCCTCTGCTGGAGAAGCAGGTTTTAGCCGCACTAACAAAAGCTGAGCTAGAAGATATTTATCTGCCATACAAGCCAAAGCGAAGAACTAAGGCAATGATTGCTCTAGAGGCTGGATTGGAGCCGCTAGCGGATCAGCTCTATGCTGATCCGACGCTAAATCCGGAGTCGGTTGCTGAGCTATTTATAAGTAAAGACAAGGGCGTTACCGACTGCAAATCTGCCCTTGACGGCGCGAAACAAATTCTTATGGAGCGCTGGAGCGAGAACGCCGAATTAAGTGGTCAACTTCGTAGTTATTTATGGGACTACGGCTATCTGGAGTCCAGAGTCTTTGAAGATAAGAAAAGCGAAGCTGAAAAATTTAGAGATTACTTTGAATACGATGAGCAACTTAAAAAGATTCCTCCCCATCGCGCTCTGGCAGTCTTTCGCGGACGTAAGGAAGGCTTTCTTGCAGTGTCGCTCATCTCTCACCTTAAAACAGACGATAGCGCTGTCAAAGTGCTTGATCCTTGCGAGGCGATGATTTGTAAGCGGTTCGGAATTGAGGATAAGAAAAGGGCTGCGGACAAATGGTTGCAGGAAACCGTCCGTTGGACCTGGAAAATTAAGTTACTGACCAGATTAGAGTCTGATCTGCTAGGCCAACTACGGGAAACTGCTGACGAAGAATCTATTCGAGTTTTTGCTGAAAATATGAAAGCGATACTGCTTGCGCCCCCCGCTGGTAATAAAATTACCATTGGTTTGGATCCGGGACTTCGAACTGGGGTAAAAGTTTCTATCGTCGACCAGACAGGAAAGTTCTTAGAAGATACGGCTATCTTTCCCCATGCCCCGAGAAATAATTGGGATGAGTCTATAGATGTTTTGGCCAAACTTGCGAAGACTCATAAAGCAGAACTAGTCAGCATCGGAAACGGGACAGCTTCTCGAGAAACAGACAAATTAGTTGGCGACCTGATTAAGCGTCACCCTGAATTGGGTCTAAAAAAAGCAATGATAAGCGAGGCTGGTGCGTCGGTATACTCGGCGTCAGATATCGCCCGCGAGGAGTTTCCAGACTTGGATGTGACTGTTCGGGGTGCTATTTCAATCGCCCGTCGATTACAAGATCCGCTGGCTGAGCTCGTCAAAGTTGAACCTAAGTCAATTGGCGTAGGGCAATATCAGCATGACGTGAGCCAGATTAAATTGGGCCAAGCATTGAATGCGGTTGTTGAGGACTGTGTAAATGCTGTGGGGGTCGATGTCAATATGGCATCAGCGCCTTTGCTGCAACGGGTCGCCGGTTTAAGTAGCTCAATAGCGTCAAATATTGTCGCTTATCGCAATGCCCACGGCGAGTTTAAACGCCGAGAAGATCTAAAAGCGGTGCCGCGTTTTGGTGAAAAAAGCTTTGAGCAATCCGCAGGTTTCCTTCGTATTGTTAATGGCGATAACCCATTGGATGCGTCAGCGGTGCATCCAGAATCCTACAGTGTGGTGCAAAAAATTAGCAGTGCAAACAATAAGACTGTTGACGAAATTATAGGTGATGCTTCTTTTCTGAAGAAGCTAAAGCCAACTGACTTTATTGATGACAGGTTTGGTTTGCCTACGGTTGTTGATATTCTTGCAGAATTAGAGAAACCGGGTCGCGACCCAAGGCCTGAATTTAAATCGGCGGACTTCAAAGACGGCGTAGAAGTTATCAAAGATCTTAAACCTGGGATGGTTCTGGAAGGAGTGATTACCAATGTGACCAATTTTGGGGCATTTGTCGATATTGGTGTTCATCAAGATGGTTTGGTACACATATCAGCTCTCGCTAACAGCTTTGTCAAAGATCCGCATTCGGTTGTAAAGACTGGCGACGTGGTAAAAGTGAAAGTGATGGAAGTGGACTTACAGCGAAAGCGGATTGCGCTCACTATGCGCCTTGATGATGAACTCGTGGCCAGTGAAGATAAGCCTACGCGAGCGACCACCAAAACGCCGCGTCCGCAATCCAAGAGCTCTCGACCTGCTGCATCCGCAGCTCCCCCAAAGTCTGGCACCCTAGGAGACTTGCTTAAGAACGCTATGAAAAAGAAGTAGAACTGATTTGAAAGCCTATAGCTGGCTACAACGACCTGTGCGCAATCAACAGTTCGTCGGATGTAGCCACTAGCCATGCCCGCCTTTGAAATCTAAAATTAGCTATCTTATCTACGTGTTAATAATTTTGTCTGACTATATTCCGAGCCTAATCTGTGTTTGAGCCTGTAAGTTACTTTTATTTGAGAATGTAATGACATCTAACAGCCAAAAAAACGGAACTATCTTAGCTATTACCGCTTATAGTTTTTGGGGGCTAATTCCTCTTTTCTTTAAAACACTGGATGCCGCAGGGCCAGGTGAAATTTTGGCGCACCGGATCCTTTGGTCGGTTCTATTGATGGGAATACTGCTAAAAGCATTAGGTAAAACAGATGATTTTTTTAGCACTCTAAAAGAGTTAAAGCGGCTAGCTCCGCTAATGCTCTCCTCTTTATTGATATCTATCAATTGGCTTGTTTATATTTGGGCAATTAATAGTGAACGAATACTGGAAACTAGTTTGGGCTATTACATTAACCCATTAGTCAGTGTGTTTTTAGCAACCATGGTGTTAAAGGAAAAGCTTAGTCGATTGCAATTAGTTGCCATAACGATTGCTGCCTTGGGAGTGCTTAACCAACTATTTGTTTTTGGGCAAGTGCCTTGGGTTGCGCTCACGTTGGCATTTAGCTTCGGCGGCTACGGTTTGATAAGGAAAAAAATCAGTGTCGATCCTTTTGTCGGTTTGACAGTAGAAACATTCATGCTTCTACCCATCGCTGTTGGTTACTTGTTAATGCTGCAAAGCTCTGGTGAGAGTGTCTTTTTACAAAAAGACCTAACTTTGGATATGCTTCTGATTTTATCGGGGGCTGTGACAGCATTTCCGTTAATTGTTTTTGCAGCAGCTGCGAGGCGTCTTACGCTAACGGCACTAGGACTATTTCAATATATTGCGCCCAGCGTAAGCTTTCTGTTGGCTGTCTTGCTGTATGGGGAGTCTTTCGGATTGCCCGAACTGATTACTTTTGCGCTGATATGGATAGCGTTGGCCGTTTTCTGTGTCGATAGTCTGCGCTCTCGTAACAAGAAAATTGTTTAGTTTTCAATATCTTATTTGTAAGCGCTCGTCACTTTTGTCAGCAAACCCCCGCGCAATTGTATATTTTTCTTTGTGAGCCTGTTCTGGCCTATCTTCATATGAGGCTTTCGAGCTGAGTCCACGCCACCACCGTCAAATAGGTTATGGTCCAGTAACCTGTTCTGACAAATATCTTCTTGTGGTTATTTCTTGTTCGTAGGCCCGGTCAGTGATATCCGCAACATCACTTCCTTCCAGTTTTTAAGCGAGCTGTTTTTACCGCCAGAAAACGCAGTCTCAAGGTGTTGCAGTTGAGTGTTGGTAAGTTTGCCTTCCAATGACCGTCCCTTTTTGCTCAGGAAGAGCTGCTTTATACGCCGGTCATTATCTGATTGCTGGTATGAGACCAGCTCTAATTCAATCAGCTTACGGAGAGGTTGGTTTAGTGCTTGCTTACTTACTTGAAGTATTTTCAGTAGCTCATTAATACTGATATGGGGGTTGCGAGCGACAAAATAGAGAATGCGATGATGAACTCGCCCCAGTCCCTGATTCTGCAGTATCTGATCTGGGCCGGCGGTGAACGATCGATAGGAGAAGTAGAATAGTTCTATCGCTTCCAGCAATTCTTCTTGTTTTAATTGGTCAATCATATTGACTTAGTAGCAATTCGAGTTAACTTTCTGTTAAATAGTAAATAACACTGGCCTAAGTGGGTGCCTTGTTACCGGTATGCCTTGGGGAAGATATTATACTGTGTCTGTCTAATAGAATCGAAAACCTGAAATAATCCCCTATTTATGAGATTCTATCAGTTATCGACAAACCTGGGATAATTTTTTTGCCGGCGGTGTGCCGGCTTTAGAGTCTATGCAGAATTAGACCTTGCCGGCATGCTGCAAAAATTTCTTCAATATGGTGAGAGTGCTGGCGACCGTGAATCGCGTGAATTGATCTGTGCTCAGCTATCAAAAGAAGGGTTCATCTGCGGTGCAGAGCGAGTGCTGGTGCTTCCTGGATCTCAGCAGGGAATAGAATTAGTAGGTAAATTTTTTAGAGATGATAGTTTTGCAGTTACTGTGGAAGCACGGACATATTTAGCTGCATTGCGGGTTTTTAAACTATTTGCTGCAGATTTGAGACCTTTTGATCAGGGCGTCAAGCCGGCAGCTAAAGCTGTAAAAAGCCTGCGACTTCTTTATATCATCCCAACGTTTTAGGACCTTAGCGAGTATTGCTACAGCAGTTTAGAGCGCCAGGGATTTGCCGCACTTTTTGAAGCTAATGAAATTCCGCTGTTCGAAGATGGCGCTTACAGGGAGCTTGCCTTTGATGTTGCTGTAAAACTCCTGTTTGCAGATAAATGCAAGATGGCTCATGGATCTGTCGAAGCCCATGCTTTAAAAGTTTGCCTCTGGTCTGTGCTTAAGTTACATGACCTGCTCACTTGATTTGATTAAGTCGCTGTCTCGATTGAACTAGGCTGCAGATTCACGCAGTAGTGGCATAAGTCAGTGGCTAACATTACGACTATTGCAAGATACCGGCCCAGAGCAGCGTTTAGTGTCTTTGCGGGAATTGCACCGTGGTCGCCGTGATGCGGTTGCAAGAAACATAGAAGCGAAAATTTGAGATTTGGCTGCATGGCAGTTTTTCTCATGTTAGGTTGTTTTTCTGGCTAGACCTTAACCGATAAATCTATCTCTAGAGGCTGTTAGACGAAGACCTAAAGCTCGACGTGGTATTCGCGCGAGGACAGCATTTTTTCAGCGGTGAAGTGGGCGACAGCTATATAAAACCTAACTTTAGTGACGCCACTGAAGATGAAGCGGAAAGAGGTCTTGCAATATTGGCTAATCTGGTTAGAAAGCCTCGCCTTGTTAAGCTCATTTCTAGGCTGCGAGCGTGGTGATTTGAAAGAAAAAGAGCTGCCAGAAGTGGGGGGTGCTAGGCATAGCACCCGTATCAGAAGATTCGAATAAGCTACCGTGCCGAAAAGTCTCACGCCGTAGAAGCGCCTAATCTTGAGTTGTGGAATCAGATTCATCGATAATTTTTCTGTCTGATATATCAGATTTATCGATGATCTCACTGTCTGTTGTATCCGACTCATCAATGACTTCGTAGTCTGCCGAATCACTGTCCTCTTCGCCCCGAGGGTCAAGTTGCAGCGCCGCTTGAGCCGATGCTGAGGTCGCCAAGGCAAAATCACTAGGGTGCCCAACAGCAGCAGTTTTAGTCTTGATCATTATTACAACCGCGATTGCACCACAGGCCAATATGCAGAGATTGGTAATAAAAAAGTATTCTGGCCCATACCGAAACATAAGTTGTGAGGTGAGTAGGGGGCCAATGACTGAGCCTGCGGCGTTGGTCATCATCAAACCTGTACCGACTTCCAAAAAATTACTGTCTTTAGCATTGTCGCTAGCGAGCGCTAAGCTTAGCGCATAGATTGGCATCACCGATGCACCAAACAGGAACATTACTCCGAAGGCCATAGTTTGTGGCGCGAATAAAGAAACTCCCGCAACTAAGGCACCGAAAATCATGCACGCAAGGATGACCAGGCGCCGATCGACATGGTCGGAAGTTTTGCCCAAAGGTAATTGGGCGAGCGCGCCACCTGCTATTGCTAATGCCATCATGATACTAATACTGCGGACATCCAGGCCCACCTGACTGCCGTAAATAGCGCCTAAGCCATAAACCGAGCCTGAGATAAGTCCGGCGATTAATGCGCCTAAAGCCGCTGCGCGGGAAGTTTTGATTACCAATAATGGAGAGAATGTCGCGCTAGGTATGGCATAAGGCTGTGTCGAGCTGGTCAAACAAACTGGAACTGCCGCTAAGATTATTAGAATGGCTGATAGTATTAGTAGGGAATAACCGCCAGGTGAAGACGCATTAAGTAAGAGCTGACTTAGGGCCAAACAGGTTAATACGATTACAGTGTAAATGGCCAACACTCCGCCACGTACCTCATTGCCTACTTCGGCGTTCAGCCAGCTTTCAATCACAAGGTAGAGGCCCACAACAGAAAAGCCTGTTATTACACGCAACAGCATCCAAAAATAATAGTTTTCCAAAAGACCTAGGCTAAGAATTGAGGTGGCCATTACCGACGTCAGTACCGCAAAACATCGTATATGCCCGACTCGGCTTACTATTTTGGGCACGATGAAGCAGCCACATAAAAAGCCCACAAAGTACAGGGAGCTGAGTAAGCCGCCTTGAGCACTTGTCCAGCCAAGCATTTGAACTCGCAGTGGCATAAAGGCCAGCTGCAATCCGTGCCCCAAGATGAGAATGGCGACGCCAAACAAGATGGTTGAAAGTCTAAAAATCGATGCGAACAATGCAGGGCTCCTTGACCAAACGGTTGAAATATAAACGGAGACGGCAGCAGCAACTCAAATTAAGGCGTAAACGGCAGTGCAAAGACAAAAAGCACTCTATAGCATCGCCGCCAGCGCTAAATAAATCGTAACATTGTTGCGCTTGGTGTCTGCAGGGTAGCGGATAAAATTGCTACGTTATGAGCCTTTATGCGGTTTTAATAGAACGGGATGTAGGATAAACGGGAATGCTAAGAAACCTGTTAGTTGAAATGCTGTTAGATAAACGAAATATTGACCCGAAAAGAACAGCGTGTGGCAATGTTATCATAAAAGAGCTATTGATTGATGGACATTCCCATTGAAAGTCCAAAAGGCTGTTTCACATCTGGGCTTACGCGTAGGATCTTAATAGCTACCGGTATAGGCGCCTACTCATTCACAACATTATTGATTGAACCAGGCTTTTCTGATTATTTCACCCACTGATTCTGGAATGTGGAGTGGCCGCCAAAACTCTAGAGTGGGCGCTTAGATGCCCTTAGATGTAAGTGGGGATGATCGGCGGATGGCGAAGGTTTGACTAAAGTTTTCGGTTTACCGCATGCTGCAAGCTAAGCTAGCCATCGGCAATTTGAACAGTGAAAGGAGCCGTCTCGCTGCCGACATAAAGCGTGCGATGGGGAAAGAGAATGTCTACCCCCACAGAATAAAAACGTCATGTTTGGGCATTGGGTAACTCATTTAGCAGCGCTAGATAATTTGTCCGCTTTGCCCAAACTCAAACTCAAACTCAAACTCAAACTCAAACTCAAACTCAAACTCAAACTC
>CAJWGN010000001.1 GCA_913031035.1 uncultured Gammaproteobacteria bacterium | reverse complement strand
TTAAAGGAAATCGCCATCTTACCTCTGAAATTCAGATCTAAATTCAACAATTAAACTATTTTATACGTGAAGCTACTTCTGTCAAATTAAGATTGGCAGCGTACTCAATCTAGGTCTTACAGATGTCTAATGCCCCCCCCTTTCTAATGCCCCGCTTAAGGGTTGGAACTATGTTCCAAACGTTCCAACCGAAGTATCCCCTTTTTTCAAGTGGCCGTTGCGCCCGTTAGAGATGCTGAAATCGGTCTGGTACTCGTGGTTCTTGATCACCGAGAAGCTGATCATCGTGGGCATTGCCGTTATCTCTTTTTATTGGTCCCCCCCCCCACTTGAGCAAACAAAGACCCTTGCGTTTGGATGGGTCGGCGAAATGCTGCTGCGTAATCTTATCTTAATGTCAACGGTTGCAGGTGGTTTGCATCTGTATTTCTATACGTTCACCAAACAAGGCCAAGATCTGAAATATGACCACCGCCCGTTGATGAAGAACGGTAAGAAATTCATGCTTGGCGGCCAAATTCGCCACCAAAGTTTACCGATTTTCATTATGTGCTGTGGCATGATGGATTTCTAGTAAATTAAGCTAGTTTCAAGCAAAGAAAAATAGGTTAATGGCGATTTATGCCAATGCATTTATTTCATTTTGCAGCCGGGCCTTGTCATCAGTCACAATTAACTCAACTATTTGAACTCGTTTCTCTAACTCTTTAACTTTCGCGTTGAGCTTTTCATTTTCGCTTCTCGCCGCCGTCGAACCCTCATCAAAGCCTAGTTTCATCTGCGTGGTCTTATATTTCAGATACACGCTGAAGCTTATAAATGAGAATACAATAGCCACTATTAATACAGGCACTAATCCAGCATTCATTTTTATTCCTTTCTCATATTTTTCCAAGCTTAATTATGAGCCTCCCCTTTAAGCGGCGCAAGCCCGAGACGAAATTGGGTGAGCCGCGAGTGATTCTTTTTTAGGTAATGCCACCTGTGTCAGCAATAACCTCTTCTTCATCGACGCCTACGCACGTAGCCAACCGATCATTTGACTAAATTTTAGCTTGCCTAAGCCTCTGTCTTGAGGTCAGATCAACTATCAAAGTCAACATTTACAGTAAAGCTATCCTATGGGCACCTACAATTTTACGGCCGCAAACATTAAGGTCCACCGCACAACCCTTGACCCAATGCTGGTTGGTCCCGCCCCTGAGCAAGTTACGGGTATTTGGGGATTCCTCGTAGATATTAGCTCTTGGTCAGATTGGATCATCGGCGTTGATAAGGTGTTGAGGGGTGAGCGTAACGCTATCTCAAGAGGCTCAACATTTGACGTCAACGGCTTGTTCGGCAACGGACAAATCGAGATCTTGCGCTGGGACCCAAAAGTAGAGATGGTTTTCATGCTTCAGATGAATGATTTACGCCTCGCATTTTCGATCCTACTGCACAATGTTGAAGGCAATACGGTTGTTGAGGTGGAAGGGGAATACGAGCTTACCGGTTGGAGACTTAGCTTTTCTGCGGTTTTCAGATTATTTTTACATCGCCGGCAAAAAAAAATGATGAATAAGCTGGATTTGCTGCTAAACCAGCTATAAGCGCACCCTGAAATTCCTAGTTTTATGCTCATATAGCGTCCGCCCCACTGTACATGGCTGTCGATTGGTACATTATATAGATTCTCGTTTTTGTCATGATCTTCGACAATGCACAGCAGTGCATAATTTTGAGGCTGCAGGTTTCAAACGTTTTTGAAATACTGAGATATGAGACAAATTTTAGCTGAAGATGAGACGAACCCACCCGCAGGACAAAACCCACCGTTATTATTGAAATCTGAGCCCAATATTAAACTCAATACCGAAGGTTTGTCGCGGGGCATTAACAGCTGCCAAATTGGCGTTAGCCGTAGCTACAAATATTGTAGAGATGTTAAAAAACTAACAACATTATTGGTACCACAAACTGCCACTCCAAACCCTGGGATAACCCAAAGCAGTTTAAGTAAATTCGTTATACCTATTACGATATAATGACCCCCTTAATCCATCGGGTTAAAACCGACCTCACAGTCGATCATGCCAGCTCTTTTCAGCTCGCTGCAATCAAACACCTCCTTCAAGCCATTCGCTCACGCTCAGACGCAGAGATCAGGGATGTTGGATCTCGATTGGCCGATCTTAAAGCCCGCGGCGCCGCACAGGCACTTGCGATAGATCAAAGGTTATCTTGCTTAAAATGAACCTATAACGCGATATTTTACAACGTCATTAATCAACCTTTTTGCGCAAATTCAGCGGGCCGAAAATCGAGAGCTTAGCGCCATTCGAGACCAATTTTGGGAAGCGGATTATAAGATTTTTCTAGACCTAATCTTGAACGCGCTGCTGTGGACCGCAACGCTTAACAATATGACCCTGTGACTTTATGAATACAGCCTATGGGATACAAATAGCGAAGACTCCAGCGTACTAATTCTTGATCTTAAAATAATAGACATGATTAGTCGCCGCGTCAGCCCACTGGAAATGCTACTCGATTAAAGAGAACAAACCAAAGCCCGCTAACGCCGAGACTCATGCTGAGATAGGGAGGGGGTTCGACTACAAAAATAAACCGGCTCGACCGAAGATACAAAGAAGAATATAGAAGAGAAATTTCTTTGGATTGAACTGGCTGACAATATTGACATCTTATTCGACAAAGAAACTTACGTAAGCGGGTTATCTACTAAACGGGAAGAAAAAGAAATTTTTGTACCGTGGAAGTAGAATTAAAAAATAAACACTTTCAATAAATTATCCAAAGGGTTTAGTAAGGAGCAAAAAAGACAAGTTAATTTCTTCGCTAAGAGCTACCGGCGAGCTTTAAAAATTATCGAACTCTGCCTTATTAAGACACGTAGAAGAAAAAGCTGCCTGTCGCCCTTTAATCGAAGAATAGCCCTTTTTGGATTGCAGAAAAGCATTAGCGGAATGCTAAAAACTTGACGCAGAGTAAATAAAATAATTTGAGAAATATTTAAATGAAATAGCTAATCAAGTTAAAAAGTCTGCGCACAGCCAACTCTAAAGCTCCTTCACAATATCGGAACGTTCAGACGTGATCTAAAATTTTTTCGTTTTCCCCGCAGGGCTTTTAATAGAATTAATAATTTTAAAGATGAAGATGATATTAAGTTTTCTAGATCTGCCGAAACTCTGTATCAACTACCAAGACACCCTGGGGTAGGAAAGGAAGATGCCAAGATATATGATCATACAATCCTCAAAACAGACGTTCGCGGCTCCACCACTGTCACTGATGAGCCGCTCAAAAGGGTCTTAATACTCCCTTTTATTTTAGCATGCGCTTCTTTAATCCAATCAATAAGATCCTCGAAACCTGCGGTGAGAATAATGTTTTTATTGAAGGCGAACCAACAATTCTCAGCTTTTAGAAAATGAGGTCGTTTTAGAGCAGTGGTTTTCAGTTGCTAGAACCTACGGGCTATGCAAAAGGCATGCTAGTAAGCACTTGGACAAATAGCCGGTATCTTAATCAAATAAGGCAGTTTGAAGTGGAACTCGGCGTCGGTATTTGTTATTCCAATTATTTCCTGCGCTTTCTTT
This sequence comes from uncultured Gammaproteobacteria bacterium, assembly GCA_913031035.1. GTDB lineage: Bacteria > Pseudomonadota > Gammaproteobacteria > Pseudomonadales > Pseudohongiellaceae > UBA9145. Next base: position 107,022 of record CAJWGN010000001.1, on the reverse strand, counting down.
TCGACGAGGATCACCCCATCATGATATCCGGTGCTACCGGCGTGGTCGATAGGATGTCTGGTTTCTCATGGAGCCTGCGGGCTGCTATTAAAAAGAAGCTATTTGTCGGTAATGTACTTCAAATAGCGGATAGCGAATCCAGTAAGGGTGTGAAAGATCAGCATTACACCAGCTATGATGTGAATGGATAAATATCGATGATTTAGCGTTTGAAAAGCTAAAGTCAAAAATCTCGCTCACACCACCGAAAATAAAACTCATCGGGGAGGAATATACCTTTTTCTTCGGCAAATATCCGAGTATGAACGGCCAGAAAAAGACTTAATTATGCGACAGGGAGACGACGGTATTTGAGCACATAACACAGTACTTCCCCAGCGCAATACCGGGGGAGAATTTTTACGAAATTGTGGTAAGCCAAAAAATTATCTCGACTATTCTCGAGGCAGCTAAAACTTCGCCCAAACCGACTGGCTAACTTAGGCGGTTGATGGCTAATGGTTATGACCACCGTTACCATGCACATGTCGGTGAGCCACCTCTTCAGCGCTAGCCTGCCTGACGCTGATGATCTCTAACTCATAATGAAGGGTCTTCCCAGCTAGAGGGTGATTGAAGTCAACATCAGCGCTGAATTTCCCAGCCTTGACTACGACAACATTGCGCATGCCTTTTTCAGTTTTGACTCCAGCCACCATACCAGGAAGGATCTTTCTTGTAGGCCTGGCAAACTGCAAATGCTTTACCGGAACTCGCTGAGTGGCGTTGTCTTTGCGCGGACCGTAGGCTGAAATTGGGTCCAAAGTTACGGCAGCTGTATCACCCACCAACATACCGTCCAGTGCGCTTTCTACTCCACTTATAATGTTTCCGAAACCATGAAGGTAGAAAAGCGGCTCCGCCTCGAAAGAGTCTTCCACCCAATCACCAAATTTGCCCTCGTTATCCACTTCGCTCATTCGGTAATGAAAGCTCACTACCGTTTTTGCGGCTACCTTTACTGAATCGTCATTTTGTTGATCTTTTGCTGATTTAGACTCTGACATTACTCCGGGCTCCATTTATTCTTTTCGACCATAATTATTTTAATTAAACCTAAGGTACACCCCAAAACATCGGCATATGGACTTTTAAGTGGGTTTCTATACTGAAATTTGAACTTACAGTGGACTACAATCTCTAAAAAAAACCAAATTCAGCCTAAACTGGAAGTAAATATTACCATTAAAAAGTGGCTGTGCTAGCGTTGACAACTTAAGTTTATGGCAATCCATAGTGTCAATCTTAGCATTGGCCATCGATTGTCGATCAAAAACAAGACCGGAGGCATGACCTTTCATATTTGGCGAATCTTTCTTTTGGAATCGCCAGTTGAAGGGCTAGCAATAAATCTATGGATCAAGCTCAATTTTCAAAGTTTTCACCTATAACCATTACGGTGAAAAAAAACGTCCGCCAACTGCGTTTAAATGCAGGATATTCGATGAACGAAGGTGCCCGCTTGTTGGGGATATCACGAAAGCAGCTTGAGGATATCGAAACAATCCGCAACTACGGCTGCCACCTGGATCTTGAGCTATTGGCGAAAATGAAGGTAATCTACAAAGCATCGTTAGACGATGTGATTGGAGAATTGCCTGTAGACTATTACTCTGACTACTATACCCGGCCTCGAAAAAGAGTCGGTTCAAAGGCAAGAAATTAAGGTCTCACTCCCGAGCAGAAGCCAGATTAGATGAAAGCGCGGATTTACTGTACACTAAGCGGCTTTTAACGCAGTGAGAATGGGTTGTTATGGCTAATAAACCAAAAAAAGAAGCCGTCGTAAGTAGCCGTGAAGATTTAGCGGAGCACATCGATGCATTTATGAAGACTGGCGGGAAGGTGCAACAAATTCCCTCCGGTGTGAGTGGCCAGACCTCAACAAGTGGCCCAAGACAAATTGTATTAAGCCACAAAACCAGCTCTTAATCTTTCTAGAGCTGGGGCATTATAAAAAGAGAGATTCTTTGAGTCCTCTTTTTTTTTGCCCGCCAGGTAGGATTTAGCAGCCTAAATAAGCACGCTAATGGCCCGCTAGGCCTCTCCAGATCGTCCATGCAAGAACTATTGGCGCTAGGCCAGCGGCGCTAGAGCTGCGAGATTTGGTAGCCTTTTGCCTGCAACATCGCGAGCAAACCGTCTGGGCCTACTAGATGAGCGGCTCCAACTAATACAAACTCAATTTCTGGGCTTTCTAGCATTTCCTCTAATTGAGGCAGCCAATTCACATTTCTCTGTTTCAGCAATGAGTCATATATTTCAGGCGCTTGTTCTTGCATATCCGCGACAAAAAGCTCTGATAAGGCATCATTATCTCCTATTCTCCATGCCGCAATCATGTCATCCATGACCTCCGCAGTATCTTTTAAATCTTTTAACGACAGTAGAATAAACTCGCTTTCGTTACCTTCGCCCATAGAAGCAAGAAACCCTATTTGAGCATCGATAGTTTCCAATTGACCAAGGGACTTACCATCACTTATTGCCAAGGCATTAAAGTACGCGTCGACACCTTGCGGGGTGAAGCCTATTCGCTGGAATTCCATAATCTGTAATGTACTGACGATCATCCCGGGTTTGAATTTTTCTAACATAGCTAATGGCAGCCCAATGGACCCTGTGTAAGCTTCCAATATAGAGTACGCCTCTTTATTTAGCACCGTTTTCAGTGACTCTCCGTCACCGTAGCTAAGCTGTTGCAATAGCTTGGCCTGAACCGAGAGATCGCTCATTGAGCTCAGATCTGTTTCAAATACGAGACTGGCCGACGCAGCATAGGCTTCGCCATATTCATCTGGCAGTGGATAATCAGCGGCTCTCAGCAAGTGCACAGTGCCACCGAGATAAATTGTATGGTCTTCGGCTTGAACCAGCCAAACCGAGCTTTCTGCGCTAGCGATACTCGACAATATGCACGCGGAAAAAAGACACGCTAACCTTACCCAGCAACTACGCCTAATTCTTGATTTCATGGGAATTCCTATACTTCTAATTACACTGATTTACTCTGATTTAGGATAAAGGTAGCATGCTCTTTATAGACCTCCTAGTCGCAAGCCACATCGAACATTTATGTCCAAACTACTTTTCAGAATGCGTGACGTACCCATTGAGGAAGCGGATGAAGTCCGCGCTTTACTCGACTCACAAGGTATTGACTACTTTGAGACTTTTGCTGGCAATTGGGGAATTTCAATGCCCGCACTCTGGGTCAAAGATCCTGCTCAATTCACCCGGGCACGAACGCTTATCGATGAGTATCAATATCAACGGCTGAGTAATAACGATCTGGATACTGAGCAAGAAGCTAAGGTGAAAACCTTAATTGACAGTTTTAAAGATAGGCCTTTCCAATTCATCGCCTACTGGCTCTTAATCGCTATCGTTCTATTCATCTCGATTTATTATTTCTTTTCGCTCTAATATGGCAGCAGGCTTTTTTGTGTCCCGTCCGTTGTGCTTTTATAGTCTAAGGTCAAAAGGCTAAGGTGAAACTTCATAGCCGAATGTCAAAATCATCCGAATCATCGTAGAGAATCAAATCGGTAAACAGAAGAGAATATTCTTCATCCACAGGCGGCATCCAAAAATCTTCACAGCTATCTAAAAATGTTAGTGCGATTTCTCTCCCCTGCACACGCACAACTTTCATAGGCAGAGGCGGCATAGAACCGTCCCAACCTTCGCCGTGTATTTGGACATCTAATTCCATCATCACAAAGAAGTTCATCTCTTTATCCAAGGTTAAAGAAAATCCACTTGATGACATTTCCTGAATATCAGCCGTCACCGTTCCTAATGAGGAATGCTTAAGGCTTGCCCAGTAGTCAACTTCGACCCGTCTATGTTGTCTTCTCTCAATCATCGTTCCTACCAACGATAAAATCAGCTATTTACCAAAGTGTAGCCTAATAATTCTAACTTCAAGCTCTGAGTAGCTGATTCGATCACATTGAATAAACTCACTCATAATTTGAGTTTCGGGATACTTAGCTTTGTAAAAATTAATGTGATGAACAATGCATTATTATTATCGTATTAGCCCCTTTACACTTAGCACCATGTGTTATATAAAACCCTCAGTCCTTTGCTATCGGTTCTTTACAGGGGGAGCCCATTAGCAGTCTTTGTCACCCTGAGTTTAAAAAAGGAGGTGATCCCATCAATAGCCAATCTATTAAGGGAGCCTCCAACTGCTCGCTCTAGTTTTTACGTTTTGTATTTGCTGCGAGAGTAGTTGGAGTGAACTAGCTTAATTCTTCGGATTTTATCTGAGGGGTATAGAGTTTAGATTCAGAGCTCCCATAAAAGTAGGAGATCCCGCTATTACGGAAGTAGTAGCGGGGTTTTTTTTACCTGCAAATTGGCTCTTTTAACGCAGTCATTTATTTTGCAAGCTATGACTTCATTACAATGCTCTATAGCTGTTGAAACTGACAACATTGGTTCAAGTAAATCCGGATTATTTTCCTAAGCAGCTTTTCACCTCAACCGGAAATTTTCGCTTCAAAAGCATTTGTTGAAGGCTCCATTTTGATCTTTTGAAAAATCATGAAGAAGCACAACCTTCCCCAGATTAATATCTCTTTAACTGTTGCCGACTGGAAGTATCGGTAAACCTCACCTAATAGAAAGCTATGCACCGCCCCTAATGAAAGTACACTACTGTCTTCGTTGACGGCTGCCTGCAATTCGAAGTTAAATAACTTATAAAACCTTTACATAGCGCTAATTCCCAACCTCGATTCAGTCGGCTGCCAAAAGGAGAGTGAGTGCCTATGTGAATGTCGCCGACTTCGTCGAAGAACCGCTTCATGACCGTGCTGTCTCGAGTAGGCATAACGCCAAGAGTAATGATCCCAGTTTGTAAATATTCGGTGAGCTGCGTAGCGGCTGATCGTGGTAATCCACCGGCATCGACCAACCACTGCACTGCTGCATTTGCTGAACCGTGGATTAGTAGCTCTGGAATTTTCTCTTTTAATCGAGACACCGACTCGGAAAGCTCTCTACTTCTACCCTGCCATCCACCAAACCAAAAAGGAAGGTTCGTGTTATACCTTAAGTATCTCGAATGCGAACTTTGAGAGCATCAACCCACAATAATTGCCCGCTGTGGATGCCTAAAGTAAAGACATCGACAGGTCAGGCGTCCAACGCAAAATCTTCATTCGGAGTTCCGACTACAGTGTCTTCTAGATCGAGCACCACCTGATAATTGTACCCATCAGAAATTGCGCCACCTTTGGTTAAGGCAATTAGGTTCGACCCACGGCGTGCGCGCACTTTATTATTTAGCCTATTCAAACGAACATGCGTGCCATGTCTCCCTTCCCTGGTGGTGTAGCCGTCTGCCAGTATGGTCATTAGAATATCGAAGCATTTTCGAGTCAATTCTCTATAAGGATAGGGGGTTGCAAAAAGAGCGTGGAGGTCACCTAAGTCGCAACCCTCAAATGCTTGCTCACTCAAAATGGGTGGTGAAGAAAGTTCAGCCACAATTTTCTGTATCAGTATCTCCAAAGGTTTCTCGGGCATTATTATACGATCTAGTTCGTCCACCTTAAGTGAATGTGCAACGCCGAAGCCTCTACCAAATCGTCTCGGGTTAGAGCAAACAAAATGCTTTTTCGCATACCATGGATTGAGCGACCACTAGTGCCGACCCTCTGTAAAGATGTTACGAGACTTTTCGGAGATGAAAACTGAGCCACCAGATCCAAAGAGCCGATATTAATACTTTACTCCACTGAGGCGGTTGCCACCAATACCTTCAAATTGCTGTCCCTCAGCTTTTGCTCTGCGATATGCCGGCGGTTCTTACTCTTACTGCCATGATGGAAGCAGACACCATCGTCACTAAGCCTTTCAGAAAGTGCTAACGCAATCCGCTCTGATAATCGTCTTGGGTTTACAAAAACCCCCACGGTGTCATTCCTCTTTACTAAAGTCACCAGCCTTTCGTTAAGTTCTTCCCACACCTCATTACTCATTAAGGCGTTAAGTTGCTAGCTTGGCACTACCAAGCCCATCTCTATTTTGCTTCTGAATCCCGAACCTACAATAACGCAGTCAACATCGGCGTCTTTACTGTTGTTATTTTCTTTCAGATGGTTAACCAGCAGCTCTTTTTGGGTCGCTAATAGCCCGATTCGATGAAAATGCAGCCCTGAGCTTTTCAGAATTAGCCGCTGCAGCTTTTCGATAGACAAAGAAAGATGAGGCCCTCATTTGTCACCTAACAGTGCGTGAATTTCATTAACGATAATTGTGGTTACGCTGGCCAACATCGCGCGCCGCTGGCGCCGGTTAAGAGCAGATAAAGTGACTCTGGTATCGTGGCCAAAATATGGAGAGGTTTTTTCACTATTTTCTGACGCTCACCGGCTGGGGTGTCGCCACTGTCGACGGCTGTTTGAATATTAACAGGGGGCTCGCCGACCAAGTGCAGATGTCCGGCTATGCCATTCAAAGGCAGTTCCAGATTCTTCTGAATGTCATAGCTAAAGGCTTTCAAAGGAGAGACGTTGAGGATTTTCACCCCATCAGATAGCCTTCGGTTTAGCCCTTGTTGAACTAGAACATTTATAGCGGCACCAGCGGCAAGAGCCTTATCACTGCCAGTTGGTGCTGAAATAAGCCTATGGTTGCCCCCCTTAATGGCCTCCCATGCTTTAGCCTGAGTAGCATAGGCTCACCGAATTCCGATTCGGAACAGTTTTTGCTTGCGCTATGGAATGATTATAGAGTCATCTGACAAGCGACCTAACACTGTATGAATAAACAAAAATTTTGACGCGGCCCACATTTGCAAGAGTTAGTGGTATTCGTAAGTAATCCGAGCGCGTCATCCTAGCCAAGCATCTGACGGGCAGTCGCTACACCCACCACAAATGACGTCTATCCTAAAAGGTAAGTCTTATTTGACATCCTCTGGCCCTCTGGTTGATCATGAATCATGGAAAACGAAGAAAAAAGTAAGCCGGCAGACACAGACGATTTAACCGCGGAAGCTGTCAATACACCTTCCCTGAGCCATCGATTTAAGAAACATTGGGGCGGCTTCTGGCACGGCTTCTGGCGAGAGAATCGACAATTTTTCCTTCTGCTCGCAACGATTATTTTTTTTAAAAGCGCTATCGCAGACCTAAGCTCGATTTCTGGAGCGTCTATGCAACCAACTCTTTTGGATGGCGACAAGGTTTGGGTCAATAAGCTCGCCTATGATGTGAAAATACCCTTCACAGAAATATCCCTGGCCACCACTAGCGACCCCAGCAGGGGCGACATTGTGATTATTGATTCCAAGAAAGCCGGCAAGCGCCTGGTAAAAAGAATAGTCGGTATCCCTGGTGACACTATTTACATGCAGAACAACGCTTTGGTCATAAACGGCGAAGCAGCAAATTACGAGATAATATCCCAAGAGCCAAATTCTGTGATCATATTGGAAGAGCTACCAAATAGGTCCCATCAAGCACAGCTCAGCACTAACTATATCAGCAGATCGAATCGCAGCTATGGCCCTGCAAGCGTGCCAGAAGGTCAGTATTTTGTCCTCGGCGACAACCGTGACAACAGTGCTGACAGTAGGGTTTACAGTTTTGTCCCGCGAGAAGAAATCATCGGCCGCTCAAATTCCGTTGTGTTTTCTTTAGACAGTAATAATAGCTATCTGCCAAGAGGCGAGCGCTTTCTTTCGGCATTAGACTAGGTCTTGGCCTGTGCCAACTCTCAAGCAGTGGCACAATACAGAGCGCTTCCCTTAATCTACGTGTCTATTTATTTGAAATAAACAGGCAATTGTCCCGTTCTTCTTAATCGTGTACTGATGCACATAACTTATTGCGAGGAAGACCCATGCGTTATTTTATCCACTCGCGTATAAGTTTGCTGACTAAAGCGCTCGTCGCGCTAATCCTGACAGGTGTTATACAGCTTGCGACTGCACAAGAATTTGTGTGGGCTCCTGACTTTCCAGTCGGAGCATCGTTACCTGAGATATCTGCCCTAGATCAAGATGGCAAACTACGCACATTTGACGACCTAAAAGGTGAAAAGGGGATGCTCTTTATGCTGAGCCGCTCCTATGATTGGTGACCATTCTGTAAATTTCAGCTCGTGCAGCTGACTGATGTAACAAAACAGTTTGAAGCCTTAGGGTTTGGTATTGCCGCTCTTTCTTACGATTCGGTAGAGATGCTGAAGGAAGTTCAGGAAGATCAAAAGATTGGCTTTCCTTTGCTTCATGATGAAAACGTAAAACATGTTAACGCCTTGGGTATTCGTAATTTAGATTACGAGCCAGACCATAGATTCTATGGCATCCCATACCCGGGGCTCTTTTTGGTAGATTCTAACGGTGTCATCCAACATAGGTTTGCTGAAGAGCGCTATCAAGACCGTCCTGACTTCTCAGGAATTTTGGAAGCAGCAGCAAATATGTGAGAAACCTGAGCGCCCTCTCTAGGCTTTGAATTATCGGAGGTTCACTTAGAGGCTTAAATCTACAGAAAATTATCTCAGAAATGGGCTCTAGGAAGACTTTCCTGGCAAACATTTATTAGCAGGTTTTTCTTATAAAAGGGCAGGTGGCGTTGCTCCTTGCCTTTTTATTTGTCTGTTTATTTCCCTATCTCTCTCCCTTTTTACTTTCTATCAAGGCGGCGCCTTTACCCCCTCCTTTCTTAACCTAACGCTCATCGACTTAAAACCTGCCTACCTAGCACTGCCGGCCCGGGACCCGACATCGATGGATCTCTCTTCGCTAATAAACCTGCTAACCTGTTTAATATTTCGCGATCTAATGCTTCAATAACCGCAAATAACTGATATTCGCTTATTTCTCTAAAATAAAAGCGGTAATACTAAGAGCAGCCCCGTGAAGCCATTTCCATTAAGATCTTTGAAGCTGTTGACTGGCATTTTTTTCGCAGTTTCATTTTGCTACTTTCAAGACACTCCAGCCCTTGCCCAGTCAATCGGCGACGACATCCCTCGAATAGACCATAGCCCCAAGATTGATGGGATTCTAAGTGTCGGTGAATGGGACAATGCCACTGTCATTAACGTGAACATTGAAACTGAACCTGGTTACAATACTGTCGCTGAGGTTTCTACCAAGGCATTCCTAATGGAAGACGGGGACGTCCTATATGTAGCCTTCGTCGCCGAAGATGACGATATCGACCAAGTAAGGGCCTTTTTTCGGGACCGCGATGGTATTTGGCGAGATGATCGTGTCGGGGTTGTGCTTGATACATTTAATGACGAGCGGCGAGCCTATGAGTTTTTTGTTAACCCTTTTGGCGTTCAAGCAGACAGGATCTATGATGACGTCAATCGAAATCGTGACGACTCTTGGAACGCAATTTGGCAAAGCGCAGGTAAATTAAATGATAAAGGCTACATCGTCGAAATGGCCATTCCGTTTAAGCAGCTGCGGTTCTCCCCCAACCAAGAGCGGCAAACATGGGGAATCGATTTGGTTCGAAACTACCCTAGAGACCGCAGTAATCGCATAGCCAACAACCCACAAGATAGAGATATCTCCTGTTATCTTTGTCAGATTGGCAAGCTACGAGGGATGTCTAACCTCAAGACCAGTCGAAACCTGGAGGTGATTCCTACGCTCACCAGTACCGCTATTCAGACCCGTGATCCAGCCGCCGGGAATTGGAACAGCCAAGCCGTCGACCCTGATGCCGGAGTTGATGTGCGTTGGGGCATCACCCAAGATATTTATCTTAATGCGACGTTAAACCCTGACTTCTCTCAGGTCGAAGCGGATCGAGCCCAGCTTGATATTAACAATACCTTCAGTCTATTTTTTCCAGAGCGCCGCACATTCTTTCTTGATGGTGCGGACTATTTCGACACCTTTGAAGACCTTGTTTATACCCGCAACATTGCCAACCCAGACTATGGGATTAAGCTAACCGGCAAAACAGGCCGCCACACCTATGGGCTTTTAACTGCAAATGATGAATCTACGAGTTTCCTTATACCTCGAGCATTAAGTTCCAGTGTTGCATCCCTTGGTGAATTTGAAAGTGATGTTGCGATCGGCAGGTATCGAATGGATATCTTCGATAATTCTACCATCGGGGCGGTTTTCACCAATCGCAGTGGCGCCGGCTATGACAACACAGTGATGAGCATCGATTCGGTGTTAAGACCCACCGAGAAAGATACTCTGTCACTGCAAGCCACGCACACAACGTCAGATTACCCTCACCAAATTCAAACAGACTTTGACCAGCGCAGTAATTTAAGCGATGACAGCCTACGTCTAGAGTACCGCCACAATGACGAACGTTGGGACTGGAGGGTTGGGTACACCGACGTCGGCAAAGACTTTCGGGCCGATCTAGGTTTTATCAACCGTGCTGACTATAAGTTCTTTGTATCCACACTAGGTTATACCTGGCGTGCCGATGGTGACAGCTTCTTCACTCGCATTCGAGTGGCATTGGACTACGATGTCACCGAGGATCAGTCGGGCTTAAAGCTTGAGGAAGAAACCGAGATGTTCATTAATCTTGATGGACCACTGCAATCGTTTTTTAATGGTCTGTTTGGTAAAAGTAAAACCTATTGGAATGGCCAATACTTCGACGAGCAGTTCAATCAGGTCGTGATAGGATTTGCACCTACCCCAAGCCTTCGAATTTCTACTCAAATTCGCTATGAAGACGTGGTCGATTTTGCCAACACCCGACTCGGTCATTCTAAGCGCTATAGGCCTTCCATAGACTACCAGCTTGGCCAGCACGTGGAATTCAGTTTAAGTCACACCCTGCAAAAATTTGATGTCGCCGGAGGCCGGCTCTTCACCGCCAATTTAAGCAACCTGCGCACAACTTATCAATTTAACGCCAAAAGCTTCCTGCGGTTTACCTTGCAGAACAGCTACAACAAGCGCGATCAGGGTTTATATAACAATAAAGTTCAAAGTCGGAGCAAAAGCCTCACCACTCAGCTTCTTTATAGCTTTCGCTTTACCGCTGCAACCCGTTTTTTCATTGGGTATTCTGATGCCGCATTCCAAGATGATAGCCTAAACTCCGTAGAGCCGATTAATCGTACTCTTTTCGCCAAGTTTAGCTACGCTTGGCAGCCTTAACAGCGCCACCACGGAGTTCGGGCTCTCAAAACCGACAAGTAAATATCTCTTTCGTAAACTAAGATTGGCCCATCCTGTTAGCGGTAAAAAAGCCATTGCGAAGAAGCCACCTCAGGGGCATTCCATTTCAATACACGTAACGAGCCCAGTCATCTTAAAGGGTTTAAACATTTAGACTCAAAGGTTTGAGGGCTCGGCTGATAAGGCGCTTGCCAACACTACAATGTCTGGTCATCGTCAAGTCTCGACAAGTTTATCTACATCGGGGCCCCCGCCGGCTTATTTATGCTTACCCCCGGCAGCAATTTAAGACAACATCGAGGGAGATTCTCCAACATTAAGTGAGGGAGTTTTTTAGCTGTCCTCAAACCATCTAAGCCCATTATTGTGGGCTTGCCGAATTCACTCATCCGGACAGCGATAAGCGGCATATTTAGTCGAAAACTCTAATCAGACAAAGAGCGCACCTTCATTGAGATTTTCACCAACACTGCGCACAAAGACCGAGCGGTCTTTGTGCGCAGTGAATAGCTGTTGTCATTATTGCGTGAATCGCTTTCCTTTTATGCTGTCTTTAGTTGATTGCTGTCTGTAAAATTGCGTCCTTCGTTAATTGCACATAGAGACAGCAGTTATGGGTCAGCACACTTCTCTTTACAGCAAGCATTTAGATGCGGGGGCCAAAATGGTCGATTTCGCAGGCTGGGATATGCCCATCAACTATGGCTCTCAAATAGAAGAACACAATCAAGTACGAACCGCCGCCGGCATCTTCGATGTCTCTCATATGACAGTAGTAGATATAAGTGGTAAAGATGCAGAAAAATACCTGCGCCACCTTCTGGCCAACGACGTTGTCAAATTAGATGAACAAGGGCGAGCGCTTTACAGCGCTATGCTTAATCATGAAGGTGGTGTGGTTGATGACCTGATTGTCTATCGCATGAGCTTCGGGTACCGAGTCGTGGTTAACTGCGGCACTCGAATGAAAGACCTTGCTTGGATGGCTGAAAACGCGAGCGGATTCCGGATATCCATTGAAGAAAAGCCAAAGCTGAGCATTCTCGCTATTCATGGCCCAGAATCTATCGAGACTACCTGCAAAGTCCTGTCAGAAGAACAAGCTCAGGCCGTCCTTGAGCTCAAGAACTTTCGCGGAATTGAGTTAGGCGACTACTTTATTGCACGCACTGGCTACACTGGGGAAAAAGGTGTTGAATTGATTTTCCCGGAAAGTGAAGCCCCAGAGCTTTGGGATAAACTGCTGGCAGCGGGAGTAAAGCCCGTTGGTCTAGGCGCTAGAGACACCTTGCGACTTGAGGCAGGAATGAATTTGTATGGTCATGATATGGATGACAACACATCACCACTTTCCGCCAACATGGCTAACACCATCGTCTGGGAACCCACAGACAGGAACTTTATTGGTCGCCAAGCAGTTAGTGAGCATCAAGTTCTGCAAGCCGAAGGAAAGCTCCCAAAACTTATAGGGTTAGTACTAGAAGGCCGTGGCGTTTTGAGAGAAGGTCAAGTTGTTGAAACCGACGCTGGCAGCGGTGTAATTACCAGCGGCAGTTACTCACCTACATTGAAGCATTCCATCGCTTTAGCTAGAATCCCAACCTCCAGCACTGCTTGCAAAGTAGATATTAGAGGGACTCTCACAGATGTGAGGATTGTGTCCGCTAATTTTGTTCGCTTTGGAAAGAAAATATTCGATTAAGGCAGTAGAATAAGAAACCGTCAGAATCTAAATCTTGAATAATGAGGACCATTGAGTGAGCAATTTCCCAGATGATTTGAAGTACGCTACTTCCCATGAATGGGCACGTGTAGATGAGGACGGAGTCGCCACCATTGGCATTAGCTTCCATGCCCAAGATGCGCTTGGAGACATCGTGTTTGTTGAACTACCTGAGGTAGGTGCTTTGGTTAACGCCAAAGAGGAAGTTGCCGTTGTGGAGTCTGTTAAGGCAGCTTCAGATATCTACTGCCCGGTGTCCGGTGAAGTCACCGAAATCAATGAGGCTCTTGTAGAAGCCCCAGAAGCGGTCAATTCGCTCCCTTACGACAGTGGCTGGTTTTTCAAAGTGAAATTGAGTGACCCAGCTGAACTTGACGAACTTATGGATGCTGAAGCTTATTCAGAGCATTGCGAAGGGGAATAATCCAATTCCTCTCGTTAGTCGTTTAATTTAACACGCATCTAACCCACTTCTACTTACCGGTAGGACCACCAGGGCTCATAACTCACAAAAGCTGGACAACTTTACGCTGGTTGATCAGCTTCTTTTTCCTAAAGATCTAAAAGGATGGCAATGCAAACGCAAAAATCCCCCGCGAACACCCCAGCTGCTGCCGGCAATGATTCTGCCCCAACTTTAGAAGCACTTCATTACCACGATGAGTTTGTGGATCGCCATATAGGCCCCAGTGAAGCGCAAATTAAAACCATGCTAAAAGCATTGGATTTAGAGTCTTTAGAGGCTCTAGTGGAAAAAACCGTTCCCGAGAGTATTTCCCTAAAAAAGCCATTAGCATTACCTAAGCCACAAACTGAAAGCGATGCGCTTGCGAAATTGAAGGGGTTGGCGAGTAGAAATCAAACTAATCGCTCCTACATCGGATTAGGCTATTACGATACCTTTACTCCAAACGTTATTGCTCGCAACGTTCTGGAAAACCCTGGCTGGTACACCTCCTATACACCCTATCAGCCAGAAATCGCGCAAGGTCGTTTGGAATGTCTTTTGAATTTCCAGCAAATGATTCTTGATTTAACGGCGATGGATTTGTCAAACGCATCTTTACTCGATGAAGCCACCTCTGCTGCGGAAGCTATGTCACTGGCCAAAAGAGTAAGCAAGAACCGTAACGCATCCAAGTTCTTTGTAGATGAACAATGCTTTCCCCAAACTATTGACGTACTTAAAACCCGGGCCGAACGCTTTGGGTTTGAACTAGTTATTGCTGACCGTAATTCGATTCCTTATGCCGACATTTTTGGTGCATTGTTCCAATACCCCTGCGCACAGGGCAATGCCACTGACTTAACAGACATCATAGAAAAGCTTCATGAGCAGAAGGCTATCGCTGTTGTTGCTGCCGACCTCATGAGCTTAGCGGTGCTTAAGCCACCGGGAGAAATGGGAGCAGATGTCGTCATTGGCAGCACCCAGCGCTTTGGTGTACCGATGGGATACGGCGGACCCCATGCGGCTTACTTCGCAACCAAAGAAGAATTTAAGCGTGCAGTGCCCGGTAGAATTATTGGTGTCTCCGTTGACAGCCGTAACAAGCAAGCTTTTCGTATGGCATTGCAGACTCGCGAGCAACATATTCGCCGAGAAAAAGCTAACAGCAACATTTGTACAGCACAGGCATTACTTGCCAATATTGCTGCACTTTATGCGATGTATCACGGCCCGGAAGGGATTAAGAAAATTTCGCAGCGAATTCATCGACTAACTTCGATACTTGCCATAGGTTTAGAGACTGCAGGCATTACCCTAGTCAATGAGAACTACTACGATACTTTAACCATTAAAATCGACGGTAATGACGTTAACTCGGTTCAGACCCGAGCTCGTGAGGCAGGGATCAATCTTCGACTTGACCAGCTCAGCCACAATTCAACCATCGGAGTTAGTTTGGATGAATGTGCCACCGAAAAAGACATTGAATGTCTATGGCAAGTATTAGCAGGTGATGCAGCCAAAGATCTGGTCGTAGCAAGTATTGACACAGAGATTACGTCAGGCGAAAAAGTATCGGTCATTCCTGAGGCCCTGCGCCGCCAAAGCAGTTACTTACAGCATCCAAATTTCAATCGCTTCCATAGCGAAACAGAAATGATGCGCTATATAAAGCGTTTGGAAAACAAGGATATTTCCCTCACTCATTCGATGATTGCGCTTGGTTCATGCACAATGAAACTTAATGCTGCTTCTGAGATGATTCCCATCAGCTGGCCTGAGTTTGCAAAACCTCACCCTTTTACCCCAGTGGATCAAATGGCCGGCTACCGGGAAATGATCGAGGAATTGGAAGACATGCTTGCTGAGATCACAGGTTTCGATGCAGTAAGTATGCAGCCGAATTCCGGTGCTCAAGGTGAATATGCTGGTCTTTTGGCCATCAAGAAATATTTGGAAAGTCTAGGTCAACACAACAGAAATATTTGCTTAATTCCGACTTCTGCCCACGGTACAAATCCTGCTAGTGCACAAATGATCGGCATGAAAGTTGTATTAGTCGCCTGTGATGACGATGGCAATATTGATGTTGAAGATCTTCGCACCAAAGCCGAGGCTCACAGCGAAAATCTTGCGGCGCTTATGATTACGTACCCTTCTACCCATGGGGTTTTTGAAGAAGCTGTTAAAGAAATTTGCCAAACTGTTCATGACCACGGCGGGCAAGTATATATGGATGGCGCCAACCTTAATGCTCAGGTTGGGGTCTCCAAGCCAGGAGAAATTGGCGCAGATGTTTCCCACGTAAATTTACATAAAACATTTTGTATTCCTCATGGCGGTGGCGGGCCAGGCATGGGACCGATTGGAATCAAAGCTCATCTCAAACCTTTCGTTGCCAATCACTCGCTTATCAAATTGGTCGGCCCGGACACATCAAACACAGCCGTCTCTGCAGCCCCGTGGGGCAGTTCTGGAATCCTGCCTATCTCATGGATGTATATTGCGATGATGGGAGCTGAGGGCTTATTGAAAGCAACTCAAGTGGCTATCTTAAGTGCTAACTATATTGCCATGAAACTTTCACCTCACTACCCTGTCTTGTACACCGGACGCAGTGGAATGGTTGCTCATGAGTGCATTATTGATGTGCGACCACTGAAGCAAGCCTCTGGCGTGACCGAAGAAGACATTGCAAAACGACTAATGGACTTTGGCTTTCATGCGCCGACTATGTCGTTTCCTGTAGCCGGCACATTGATGATTGAACCGACAGAGAGCGAATCGCTTCCCGAGTTGGATAGATTTATTGATGCTATGATTCAAATTCGGAAGGAAATAGCGGATGTGGAATCAGGCAACATTGATGCAAGCAATAATCCATTAAAAAATGCACCGCATACAATGGATGATATGTTGGACGAAAGCTGGGATAGGCCCTACAGCAAGCGTAAAGCTGCATTTCCTTTAGGTGAAGACGGCGTAAGTAAATTCTGGCCTAGTGTGAATCGCATAGACAATGTTTATGGAGACAGAAATTTATTCTGCTCCTGCCCCAGCATAGAAAATTACGAATAGTTTTGACCTAGCAACTATTCACATAGACAAAAGCGACTGATTAAGAACCGTCCCTGCTGTCTATGTGAGAGTTGCGCATCTTACGTAGCTTCCCCATCTGATCGTTGACATTACTCAGCTTTTCAGAGAGTTCCCTCTTATTGGTAATAATCGATTCGTTATCAGTGTTTTTGAACACTTTAAACGAAGAATACAACTCAGCCTTGGTCTGTTTCAATTGAGCTTCGCGGGAAGTTTTGTAATGGTCTACATGCCTGCGAACAATCAATCCCGGAATTAAGACCACTGAAATAGCCACCAAATACGGTAAAGAAATCCAAAACAGAAAAATTGATCGCACGTAGGCAAGATTCATAAATTGCCACTCCACACCAAACATATAAATAGACACCAATAACCCAACCGCGCCTATTAGCATGGCAAAAAACCAGAGCGAATCTCCTAGCTTCTTTATGCCGCCGTTGCCATCTGGATCATTCAGATCAAGGGTATGTTGTAGACTGGGAGCCAATTTCAAATAAAGTGCAATAACAGCAACAACCGCTAGCACACCGAGGCCCGCGGTGAACCCTGCGACAAAAGTACCAAGATAAATCAAACATAATGAAAGCGGCGTAGAGTAAAACTCACTGGGAATACCAAGTAAGTGAACAATCCCCGTACTAACAGAAGCAAAAGATAAACCTGCTAAGCCAAGGTGACGGTCACTTAACCAGTGGCGCACAATATAACTAGAGGTTTGATTACTGCACTCCAGATTATTGACCGTTTTTAAGCTTACCCTGAATACATCAGTGGCAATGTATAGAGCCATAGTTGAGGTGCTAATGATGGCACCCAAAACCCAACAGTATTGACTAAAGAACACCAACTTATCCGGCATAGCCAAATATTGAGCTATGAGGTAGATCCCACCGATAGCCAAGGAAATTGCCGATTTTGCGTTATAGCTGAGGCTGCCGCTGTCTCTTTTCGGATCAAAGAACGGATAGAACTCTGTGGCTTTTAGTGTCATTTTAAAATTTCTAAGTTCTGTATGTTTGTTGTAAGTCATGCGTGCCGCAATTACAGCGAGAGGCCTAAATACTGTCTGTTTCTAATGCTCAATTAACTAAAGTATAGACCCGAGTCCGCGATATTTACACTGCACCATTTTTCTTTTCTTAACAATTGGACCTGTAAGAGGGATCCGTCTCCTAGAAAGGTCTCGCCCAGATCGAATTTTAGCATCAATAAATAACAAGTAGTTGTTTATAAAAGGCGAAGATATGAACTCTCGATATTTCTTGTAGGGAGATTTTTGTATTTTCAAATAGTTAACGAACATAACGTGAGGGGACACAAAGTCGGACCTACAGCCGAAAGAATTAGCCGAATAACTTGACCATTCATAGGCCCCAGGGTGCTGTCGAATACCCGTGTCTAACACCCTGCGCTCGATATATTTCTGGCAATCAAGAGTAAGCAAGCTTCCAACCACTCGACTAACCTTCATATTCTTCACTAATGGATTAGATTCTCGATCATAACGCTCTTGGTAGTATTTCGTATAATTGTCACTTACTGAGCGAATTAAAGACCCCAGTCCTGTAGACGACTTTGGGGTCACCAATAAATACACTTCATTAGCCAATAGCGCGTAGGCATGCAGCTCCACTTGAAAAGGCTTAAGACCATTAAACAATCTAAGGATAAAAAACCGGTGACAATATTTATCTAGAAAGGCCCCCCCACATGCATTCCCCTCCAGATATACACAATAGGTTTGTCCCGCGGTAACTTTCTGAGTATTTTGAACCATGAAATTCCCTCCTTGGAAAATGGTCTTGCGGCACCACTGCTTTTTCTTGCTAGGCTTCTATCACTAATGGCACCTCATCGAGTATTAATTGCTTGTCGGTTGTTCTTAGAAGAGCCGAGCTGTGGCTCACTAAAATTAGAGTGATTTTGGATCGATGTATCATTGTCAGTAGATCGAGGGCAACACTCTCACCAAGGTGCGAAAGCGCTTCGTCTAAAATCAATATTTTTGGTTTATAATATAAAGCTCTAGCCAACAGTATTCGCTGAACTTGCCCTGCAGAAAATAGAAGGCCTAACTCGCCTATCTGAGTGCTAAATCCCATTGGCAGCTCTCTGACCACGTCTGAAATACCAACAAGGTCGCAGATTTCCATTAATTTCAAATCGTCAAAGGTTTCAAGATTTAGATTAATATTGTATGCCAGACTCCCAGACAGGAGAGTTTCCCCATGCATAATGGCGGCAAGATAACCCCTCCTCTCTTGCATCGAAAAAGTGGCAAGTGGCCGTCCGCCAAAAAGAATGCTGCCCGGTTTAGCATTCTCAAAATTTAGAAGCAATTTCAAAAATGTAGTCTTCCCACAACCTGACTTCCCCCATACTCCAAGACTTTCTCCAGCCCTTAATTCACAGCTCACATTACTGAAAACATTGGGTAGATTATCGGCATAACTGAAACCCAATCCCTTAACTGACAAGTCGGCAGTTGAGGATAGCTCGAACAAAGAGTCATTTTCTTTAACTAATTCCTTTTTATGAAGGGTAATATCGGAAAGCCTCTCGAGTTCCAAGTTCATTAGCTTTAGCTCGGCCAGTTTGGGGACCATTGCTGTGACTGAGCCAATAAAATGTTGCTTGAGAAAGACGAAACTTATTAGCTGCCCAATAGTTAAGGACTGATCAAATACAAGCATCGCTCCGAAGTAAATTGTTAAAACGTGCTCAATTCCGAATACCAAACCTTGTACCGTGCTAATAGATAACTGAAACGAGCCGAGATGATAGGCAGAATTAATAAAGCCAGTATAAGATGATAGCCATTCGTGCTCGCGCTCCTGTTCTATACCATTAATTTTAGTAGTGGAAATACTCCTAATATTCTCCATAAAGCAGGTTTGCTGCTTCGCGCCAGCGACGAGAGATTCTTCACGAAGGGTTTTTTCTCTCCCTATAGACACACCTCTAAGAATACAAAACAGCAGAATTGCCGCCAGTGCTAGACCACACAGAAAAGGGCTATACAGATAGAGAAGAACAAGTGTCACTAGCGAGAAGATCCCATCTACCACAACTGTAATCATTTCTTGAGTCACCAGCTGCTTAATGCTTCCGAGCGCTGAAAACCTAGAAACAATATCCCCCATTTCTCTTTTTTCGAAAAACCTTAACGGCAGTCTAATTAGGTGATGAAAAGTGGATTCTGAAAGTTGAAATCCAAATTGATTTGAAAACTGGAGTAGAATAATGCTTCTAAAGTAAGCCACTACAGTTTTCGCAAACATCACTAATAAAAACAATGCGGCCAATAACAGAACCAAGTCTTCGTCTCTTAAGCTAAGTCCCTGATCTATGATTAACTGCAGATAAAGCGGTGCCAGGATTGATAGTAATTGGATCAATACGGACATTATGAAAACTTGCACTATGACCTTATAAAAACCTTTGCCAGGTTCAAACAACTGGCCTAACGTAAATTTTTTCTGTTGCTTGTTTTGGTGAAAATCCTTTGCTTTTCTCACCTCTATCGCAATCCCGGTAAAATGTACTCCGACCTCCCTCATCGAATAGGTTCTGACCCCAGCAGCGGGGTCATGCAATACTAAAGCGCGATTGGTTATTTTCTTCAAAATCACAAAGTGGTCTAAGTCCCAATGTAGAACAACGGGTAATTCAAGCTGCTTTAGCTCACTCAACTCTATTTTTAGAGGCCGACACCGCAGACCTATGCGTTTAGCCGCCGTCATAAGATCTTTTATTGATGCTCCAGCGGCTGATACATTGAAAATCTCCCGCAGCTCTCCCAACTGTGTTTTTCGGCCTAGGTAGCAAGATATCATTGCGATACACGCCAGCCCACACTCACTAGTTTCTGACTGGAAAATCATCGGCAAAGAGTGTCGTGGAGCAAACAGTCCAGTCATAATATTTTGCCTTTGAGCTTTAACACCGGCTTGAAAATGAATTCCAGCAGGGAGAGATCCTCCATCACAAAATCTGCAGAAAACTGTATGCCACTTACAAGGGGGAATGTCTCAGGTCCCTCCACGTAGTGCTTTTCTAGCTCTGCGATAACTTTGAACACCGGCTCATTTAAGCCAGGCACGGGCAGTAATGTTTCCCGAGGATCCAATGAACCTGTACTTATCATAATTACGGAAGCCGACGTATAACCAAATTTTGAGATTGGAAATGCATCAAACTCCAACAGTAATTCTTGTTCTGTATGTATTTTCCCGATCAGACGAGAGGGAACGAATATAGTAGCTTGCAACGACTGCTGATTCGGTAATATGGTCAATAACATCTGACCGGCAGAGACTGAAGCGCCAGTCTCTACTGCAAGACTAGCCACGACACCTGATTCTAAAGCCTGTATCGATATAGAGGTTTGCTGATAGAGGTCGACTATTTCATTTGCTAGTTGTTGAACTTCATTTGACACTTTTAATTGCTTATCTTCATAGTCGAGAACAAGCAATTCTTGTTGCAACGTGCCGTCTTCAAGCTTTGATTTTGCAGCGTGGGCTTTACCCTCCACAGAGTTTCTTTCTCGCTCAATGCCCAAGTGCTTGAGCAGCTCTCTATCAAATTGCGACCGTGATATGTTGGAGCTGTTAAGCAGCTGTTCCAATGCCTGGATATTATTACGACTTAGCATTTCCTGCTTCGCCAATAAGTCAGCTTCCAACTCGAACCCAGAAATAGTGAGGGCTAATGCTGCAATGCTTAGGCTGTGCCGCTCAGATTCAGCTTTGTATAGACGCTCGTCCATGACGAGCTGTGTCTCTAAGCTTTCTTCTTTAAGTCTAAGCCTCCTAATAGTTGATGATTGCTGGCTTTCACCACTACCGTTTAGAATCACTGTAGACAGCGTCATTAGCGTCTGGCCTTTATCAACAAGCTCACCTTCAGTGACAGTGACTAAAGCAACTACAGCGCTGTTTGGAGACTTTATTTGTTGCGAGGGAGATTTATGCTCCAACATGCCACGGGCGGATTCCGTTTCTTTGTAACGGATTAGGCACAAAACCAATAGCGCTAAGCACATTAAGCCGATGCTACACCAGACCATAGTCTTAACCGCGGATGACTGACTTATTACCGCACTGCTTATTGTTTTTTCGCGGCGATAAATAAGTACTTCCGGTCGAAACAACTCGCTTCGCTCAGTACTGTCAGCTTCTATCACGCGGCTGATTTGAGTTCTTCGTCAAGGGCGAATACTAGATCAGAAATTGTACGCAAATTCTTAAAGTTATTTGCACTAATAGTGACCTTATATTTTTCTTCTAGTTCGTAGATTATTTCTAATACCGAAAGTGAGTCAGACACAAGGTCAGACAGCACTAGGTCTTTGAGCTCGGCAGAATCTTTAAGACTATGGCTTGTATAATCTGCCAAGATTAACAACACATTCGAAAGTACAGGTGCTTGAACATCCTTGTTCATAAACTTTTCCTTTTGAAATTAGCGAAGTGGCTTTTTATCTCAGAGAACCCTCAGCAAAATACTCAGGCAGAAGATAAAGATAGCGCCACTGCTCTTTATGGCGATTGAAAAAATATTCAAAAAAATCAATCTGTAATCGAGTCATACGGACTATAGCGTCAGCCCTGCTTTCCCCTTTTCCGATTCGAGGTTCGATTTGCCTACCAGTTTCTAATTGGCAGCTACCGCCTCGATCAAAGCATACAAGGGGCAAAATAGGGACGCTGTTGGCCAGCGACAATAGTGCAATACTTTTTGAGAATGATGCCTGTCTACCCAGAAATTCCACGGCGACGGTTTCTCCAAACCCCCTTGGAAGATCAGCAAACATGACAAGACTGCGACCTGCTTGCCGTAAGAATTGAGAGAGCCCACAAACATCGATTTGATCAAGCAATACTTGGTTCTCCAGACGTATGCCTTTATCACCAAATGCACTGGCCATATTTTCAATGCATGCATTACCCAATTCAGTTTGGCTCAGGACCAATGTTTTACTAATATCTGCCTGAAAACATAAGTATTTATTTATGCCATAAACAAAATTTCCGAAGTGAAAACTAGCCACAATTCTTGACCTGTTGTCCTCGATTAGAAGTTTGCTAATATGCGAATGTTGGGGAGTTTGAATGCTTTGGACATATTCGAATGCGGTTTTAGAGGCTTGTACGGTATTCCTGAGGTTTTCTACCTTGGCTAGAAAAACTCTGTTTTCACAAAGTAATTTGCTTGCCGCTTGGATTGGCTCGCGCAGGAAGAAGGAAATTTTAACCACGTCGGGATGGACACAAGCGTGCGAGCTATTGAGCTTTTCCGGCTTTAAGCTTTCAGTTTTGCGAGCAGCGGCGCTTGGGACCTTTTGCGGCAGAAAGTTGATAACACTGGAACGCGCCCTAAAGAACAAGGTGACAGAATAGGCAAGCACATTATGGAAGCTACCCCCTAAATGGGAGAGCAAAGAGTAAATCAATTCTTTCATCGCCGGGAGTTATCCTTAACATATCAGCAATTGAGTGAGTTCTAATGTAGTAAATTAGTCTAGTTGGGG
Organism: uncultured Gammaproteobacteria bacterium; assembly: GCA_913031035.1. GTDB lineage: Bacteria > Pseudomonadota > Gammaproteobacteria > Pseudomonadales > Pseudohongiellaceae > UBA9145. The sequence continues at coordinate 84,023 of CAJWGN010000001.1, read as the reverse complement.
AATTGAGATTTCGCCACTAATATTCAGTTTTCGATTATTTCTCTGCATATCGAGCCGTTAGTACTGCTGGATTCTTCAATCCCATTACGTAATTTCGACCGCTGCACCACTGATACTCACCATCCCACCCTTTGAACCCACAACTTCATAGCCCAAATCGATTCCAACAATAGCGGTTGCCCCTAACATACGAGCCTCAGTTTTGAGCTCTTCAAAAGCAATATCTCGGGCTTTACACATCTCTTGCTCATGGCCCCTGGCCTTGCGCCAATAATATCTCTAACCTCGCCAAAGATATCTTTGAAAATATTAGCGCCTCGAATTGCCTCACGCACCACAACCCCTAAATAAACTACCACCACTTGCCTCTCTATCAGGAAGTGGTGGGTCTAATTATCTGGAGTTCTCCAATTCAGTGTAAGCGAATAGTCTAAATCGGCGGTGTAAGTAAAAACTGGCCTAAGCCCTTGGCGGAAGCCCTCTAACCATAGTTAGATGTTTTAATGCCGTCCCTGCTCGGCGAAACTCTGATAAAGCTTGATATTCTTTGTCGCTGTACCAATCTCTTGCCGCCTGCTCAGACGGGAACTTAAAAATAATCGAACGCCCTTCAAGCGGATCACTTCCTTCGAAGGTTTCTTGATTATCGTCAAAAGTTACAAACTCGCCTCCAAACCGTTTCAAAATTGGAAAAAAGCCTTTTTCATACTTGCGGTATTCATTAACGTCTTTAATTTCTAAGTTAACGACAATATACACTTCTACATCTGACATTTTTAACTCCCTTTCAAACTATTCAAATTTTGTACTCAGCCATTGCTAGCTTGCATTAATGTTATCCACATAACTAGAACAGAAATGTTACCCAGACCAAAAATAATTAAGCGATGAAATACGTTATTGTAGGTGAGGTGGATAAGTGAGTGTAGAGCTCTTGCGGCCACAAATAGCCATGCACATAGAATCGGGGTCGGTGCCGTTAGACCCAACGCAATATAGGCCAAAGCACCAACATAAAAGAGCACCGGCACTTCAAAAAGGTTATTGAAGTTCCTAGTCGACTTCGCGACCATATCTGGCATGTCATGGCCCTGCATCAAGCGAAAGTAGGCCAGCGGTAATTTTTCTGAGCTCACCGCTGCCATCCTAGACCTAAAAGTGACAACCATGACTAAAAACGTCAACATTACTAGGGCGAACATAGGGCTTAGCATTTCTCTCTCCGTTGTACTCAAATTGGGGGTGAAATCACCTTAACCTTAGATAATTACTCGGTTCGGCGAAAATCAAAGTACAATTGTCTGCTTGTTAAGTAGAACAACGCACCAAATCTAGGGTGCAACTGCCCTCTAGATTAAGGCCAGTGTGCGTGAATCAAAAGGAAATAGACAACATGCCTTCAAAGCAATTATTTGCAGAACATATTGCCAGCTTAGAAAATAATTACCAGAGTGCATTACAGTTCTGTGGAATATCCGAAGAGAATTCAATTCTTGTTCACAGTGGAAGTGAGCAATTCTACTATGCTGATGACCGAGCCGTAGCTTTTCAAGCCTATGGCCATTTTTTACACTGGGTACCGGTAAACAGACCCGATCAATTTTTATTGTTCACCCCGGGCCAGCGGGCTCGTTATCTCCAGGTAACGCCTTCGGACTACTGGCACGACCAGACCATCGATAACGCTGATTGGTGGACCGATTCACTGAACATTATCAATCTCGACCGAGTTGAGGAGATCGCCAAGTATATTGACTCCGCGCATACTATCTATATGGGCCAAGAACCAGAAATGGCACAGGCTTTATTAGGAGGCCAGCTCGAGGTAAATCCACAGCCCTTGCTGCATTATCTTAATTACCAAAGAGCATATAAGTCAGACTATGAGGTATCCCAACTTAGAGAGGCCAACGCCAAAGCATTGATCGGCCACAAAGCTGCTGAGGATGCGTTTAAAGAAGGTCTAAGTGAGTATGGTATACACCAAGCTTATCTTGATGCCTGCGAAATATTGGAGTACGAAGCGCCATATACAAATATTGTCGCCTTAGATGATCGCTCCGCCATACTTCACTATCAAAACAAACGCCGTGGTAGCGCCATGAATAGTCAGGTGCTACTCATAGATGCGGGTTATCGTCTCAATAACTATGGCTCTGACATCACTAGAACTTACGCCAAGGATTCAGCTCACCCGGTTTTTCGTTCCTTATTAGAGGGTATGGAATCCCTTGAAACTGAGCTAGTGGATTCAATTGAAATTGGAAAGAACTACACAGAAATACATGCATCGACATTACGCAGAGTCGGCGCACTTCTACGCCAGCTCGAACTCGTTAACGCAGATGATGAGGTGATGTTGGAAATGAAATTGCCGCAGCTATTCATGCCTCATGGTGTCGGCCACCTGCTGGGCTTGCAGGTACATGATGTAGCTGGTTTTCAACAAAACTTAGCGGGTACTATGAAAGCTGCCCCTGAGCATTCACCAGCGTTACGCAATACCCGAACTGTTGAAGAGAACATGGTTTTTACTATCGAACCAGGTTGTTATTTTATTCCCTTACTTCTGGAGCCCCAGCGTAATACGGCTATTGGAAAAATGCTTAATTGGAATCTCATAGATGAACTCTATCCATACGGGGGCATCCGCATTGAAGACAATATTAGTGTCACCAAATCAGGTATCGAAAACTTAACCCGAAAACCTTAAAGGCTATTAATCTAATGGAGAGAAAATCTAGTAATTATCTCCATCAGTTTTGGAAGCGCCAGTTGATTTTGACTAACCAATTGAGCGCCTCTTTTACCCATGCCCCTGGCCGCGTCCGGGTCTGCAAGAAGTTCAAGCCATGCCCTTGCCAACTCCGCTTCATCTTTCACTGTCCGCAGCCCACCGGCTTTTTCCAACTGATCACAAATTGATGCAAAGTTAAATTGAGAGGGGCCGACTATCACAGGCAAACCGATTGCTGCAGGTTCCAAAACATTCTGACAGCCAGTATCAACCAAGCTTCCACCAACAAAAGCAATTTTTGCTAAACTAAAATACGTCATCATCTCCCCCATGCTATCTCCCAAAAATACCTGGTGAGAGTTTTCAAGTAGTTTCATATCTGTCCGCCTAAGGAGTTTTAGCTGATTTTTCTTCGCTAATTCCGCTACCGAATCAAAGCGCTCAAGATGCCTCGGTACCAGAACCAGCAAAACATCGGGGAATATTAAAAGAACACTCTTAAAAGCACTCAATATTTTTCGCTCTTCGCCGTCGCGGGTGCTCGCCGCAATAATAACCGGCCTTCCAGAATCCAAAACCGACTGCATAAATGAATCGCGGGGTTTCTTCGAGTCTGGAATTAGTTGATTAAACTTTAAACTTCCGGTGATAGTAATATTGCGCTGGCCCGCACCAAGACCAATCAGTCTCCGCGCATCTTGTTCTGACTGTGCCGCAATATGATCAATTTTTCTTAACATGGGGGCAGTGAGACTATGTAACCGGGCATAGCCTCTAGCAGACCTTTCTGACATTCTAGCATTCGCCAGAACCAATGGAATATTAAGCTTATTGCTGGTGTGAATAAGATTAGGCCAAAGCTCCGTTTCCATTATTATGACTAAACTAGGATTAATGGAATTCAAAAACCTCCCCATGGCGCCTGGCAGGTCATAAGGTAAATAACAGTGCAGAACTGACTCCCCAAACTGCGATCTGACTGTATCAGAGCCGGTAGGGGTCATAGTTGTCACCAACACCCGGTGATGCCTCAACAATTCTTTCACTAATGGTGCCACTGCCATGACCTCGCCGACTGATACCGCATGTATCATCACAAGTGGCTGTTTATTATTACCAGCTATATTGGCCATTATGCGGGTTTTTTTCAGAGCGAACCTTTCGCTAATTCGTTGCCTGTAAGCCGGATTAGCAAACGAACGCACCATTAACCTGAGCAAAATGGCAGGAACAATGAGTCTTAGTAGAAAACTATAGATAGAGCGTGGCATGAGTCTTTTAAAGTGGCAGCTCGTTTACGTGGATGATGGGAATATTCCTATTTACTCGATATAATTTGAATATCAAATTCAAACGCTTCCTCAAGCGACTCAAAGGTACCTAATGACACTACGCTATTCAACTGACATCGTCATCTTTGGTGGTGGCGTTGCAGGCCTTTGGTTGCTTAACAGGCTGAATAATGAAGGCTACCGTACAATACTGTTTGAGCTAAACGGGCTAGGCTGTGGTCAAACTTTAGCTTCTCAGGGCATTATTCATGGCGGTCTTAAGTATGCCTTAAGCGGTTCTCTTAACTCAGCCTCCAATATTATTGCCACCATGCCAAACCGTTGGCGTGAATGCTTAGCAGGGAACGGCAGCGTAGATCTAAGAGGCTGTCACCTATTGAGCGACGAATATTATATGTGGTCGCAATCTAGCGTTCGCTCTAAATTAAAAACATTTCTTGGCAGTAAATCATTACGCGGCCGAGTAGAGCGCGTAGCTAAAGAGAGCTACCCTGATTTTTTTGGCCAAGCTACTGTTAACGGCGTGCTCTACAAACTGCCTGATTTCGTCATCGAGACTGAATCTCTTGTTAGAACGCTATCCCAAGGACAAGAGCAAAATATATACAAACTAAGTAGTGACAGCGCTAGCTTCCAACGGGATCAAAATGGCAACGTAAACACAGTCGTAGTAGAAACCGAAAACGGACAGCTCTCCATCGATTGTCAGAGGCTCGTGTTTGCCGCTGGCAAAGGCAATATGAAATTAATTGAAGAAGCGAATTTAAAAACCGTTAAGACTCAGCTGCGGCCCCTAAATATGATATTTGTAAAAGGCGCAAAACTGCCGGCAATTTATGTTCATTGCATTGGCGATAGTTTTAGTCTGACGCCAAAACTAACCGTTACATCTCACAAAGATGCGATAGGTCAAACGGTTTGGTATCTAGGTGGCGAGATCGCCGAATCAGGTGTTGGAAAATCTCGTGATGAACAACTACTAGCGGCACGTCAACTGATCTCCAAACTATTCCCATGGCTAGATTTATCAGAAACAAAGTGGGAATGTTTTGCTATTGATAGAGCCGAGCCAGCCGTCAACAGCATATACCGCCCAGATGATGCTTTCCTGACAGAAGAAGATGGAGTGATTGTGGCTTGGCCTACAAAGCTTACATTAGCCCCTTCACTTGGTGATATGGCTCTACAGCAATTAGAAGACAAAGCTATAGTCCCCAGCCCAATTACCGATAATAATGACCTAACTGAAATATTAGCCCATCCGGATTTCTCGGCTGCACAATGGAACTAAATTTATGAGCCTAGAACGCCGTGCCCTCGGCAGTACCGGCATCGAAATTTCCTGCCTAGGTTTAGGCACAGTGAAATTCGGGCGCAACGAAGAAGTCAGATATCCTAAAAGCTTTTCGCTTCCTACAGATATTCAGGTCGAACGCCTCTTGGATATTGCTAGACAGGAAGGTATTAACTTACTCGACACAGCCCCCGCATACGGTAGCAGTGAACAGAGAATTGGGCGCTTACTTAAAGACAGAGATCAGTGGGTGATATCTACTAAGGTAGGCGAGCAGTTCATAACAGGTAAATCAATTTTTGATTTTTCAGCCGAAAAAACCACTGAAAGTATAGAAAAAAGCTTAAGGTATTTGAACACAGATTATTTGGATATTGTGCTTATTCATTCTGATGGTCGTGATGAAGAAATTTTGGATTCTACCGATTGCATGCAAAAACTTCTTGAAATGAAAAGTGCTGGCAAAATTAGAGCGATAGGAATGTCAACGAAAACACCGGCGGGTGCGATTAAAGCGGCCGAGCTGTGTGATCTGATTATGGTGACTTATAACCCGTCAACCACTACTGACGAAATTGCGATAGATGAAGCCTTTCGAAAAAATAAAGGGGTCCTTATTAAGAAGGCATTTGACAGCGGTCATGCCTGTAGTCCGGGAGCGGTAACTACAACCAAGAGCAACCTTGATTTCGCATTAAGCAAACCTGGTGTTTCCAGCGTAATTGTTGGAACCATAAACCCTGACCATCTTCGAGAAAATGCAATGGCGGCTAAGCAGAGATAGCTTATTATTCCTGCTTTCAAAACCAGATATTTTCTAGTTGGTTTAGTCGCTAATCTCTCTCATTTTTCCCACGATGGCTGATGTTGAACAGTTGTCTAAAAACTCTAAGACCTTAACTTCCCCTCCATAGGATTCTACGTAGTTGCCGCCTACCACCTGATCAATAGTGTAGTCACCGCCCTTTACAAGTGTGTGGGGTTGTAAGTTCATCAGAAGTTCTTCTGGAGTGTCTTCAGAGTAACTTACCACCCAGTCAACTGCCTCTAAGCCAGCTAGAACAGCTGCTCGTCTATCGACAGGATTAATTGGCCTACCTGAACCTTTTAGCCTTTTAACCGAATCATCATCATTGATTGCCACAATTAACCTGTCACCAAGCTTACGTGCTTCAGATAAATAGCCTACGTGACCTGCGTGAATAATGTCGAAGCATCCATTGGTGAAAACGATTTTTTCTCCGTGTTCTTTTGCGTCATGAACTGCTATTTCAAGCTGTTCGGAGGTCATGACGCCGCGGCCAGATCCTTGTTCAGCGAGTATGGCCCGCCGCAGTTCCGGCCCACTGATTGCAGCGGTGCCCAACTTGCCCACAACCAGACCCGCGGCAAGATTTGCTAGAGCAGTCGCATCAGCTAGGTTGTCGCCAGCGGCAAGAGCGGACGCGAGTACTGAAATCACTGTATCGCCAGCTCCCGTCACATCAAAAACCTCTTGTGCTCGCGCAGGTAAATGAAGCTCTGGGGAATCAGGCCGGATAAGTGTCATGCCATGCTCGCCGCGAGTAATCAACATCGCCTGCAAGCCCAAATCTCGTAACAGCTTAAGACCTTTATTAACCAGCTCTTCTTCATGGGCACAGTGCCCAACCACTGCCTCAAATTCAGACAGGTTGGGTGTAATAAGCGTGGCTCCCTGGTATTTTGAAAAATCCGAGCCTTTAGGGTCTGCGACGATCGGCATGCCCCGCTTTCTAGCGAGCTCGATAAGCGCAGGGATGTCATGCAAAGCGCCTTTGGCATAATCGGACAGTATCATCACTTTTGCTTGGTCGATAACCAAATTGACTCTGAAGTTAAGATCTTGAACATCAGCTAGGTCAAATCTTTGTTCAAAATCTAGCCTAATCAGCTGCTGATGCTGACTAATAACCCTTAGCTTAGTAATCGTTGGCTTGTTCTCAGAGCGCAGGAATTCACAATAAACCCCTGCCGCTTCCAATCGTGACTTCAGCTCCGCGCCGGCTTCATCGTGCCCAATGATGCCCACTAAAGTGGCCGCGCTCCCAAGGGCCGCGACGTTAAGGGCAACGTTGCCGGCACCCCCTGGTCGATCTTCACGATTCCCAACTTTTACTACTGGCACCGGTGCCTCGGCGGAGATCCTTGACGCATCACCATGCCAATAGCGATCGAGCATTACGTCGCCAACAACAAGTAGCTTGGCGTTTTGAAATAGAGGCATCTCCAACTTCATTAGATTATTCCCGAACTTACGCTTAATTTAATGGGTTATCGCTGCATCATATCATAGCACCTGCTATTAGTTGATCTGCTCCACCACTAGGTTTCTAAGACACATCTGCTACAATCGCTCAAGAAATTCACGAGCCAGAATACTAACATTGCCTAAACCTGACGCACATTTTAAGTCCCTTCGCTCCTATATCGCGCCACGATTTTGGCCAACTTGGGCCCTCTATGGTTTTCTCAGGGCCATTGCTGTATTGCCTTTTAAAGCCCAAATCGCAATGGGTAAGCTGCTCGGTAAACTCAGCCTACTTTTGGCCCGTGATAGGCGTGATGCCTGCGAAGTGAACATCAAACTCTGCTTTCCTGAGTTAAGTGAAATACAAAGGGCAGAACTTGTAAATAAAACCTTTATCTCAAGTGGAATTGGTCTTGTTGAGATAGCTATGGCTTGGTTCACTAACCCAGATAGATTTAAGGGTATGGTAGAAGTTTTTGGTATCGAAAACCTCAATGCAGCTAAGTCATCGGGTAAAGGGGTACTCCTAGTTGGAGCACACTTCAGCACTTTGGAGATGGGCGGGTTTCTTTACCCTCAGGGGGAAATAGACGCTACCTATAGAGCCCATGATAATCCATTGTTTGACGCCATAATGTACAACGGGAGAATGCGCAATGTAGAGGGTGTTTTTAATCGCAAGAACATCCGCCAGGCTATGCGCAGTTTGAAAGCAGGCCGAGTGCTATGGTATGCACCAGACCAAGACTATGGGCCCAGAAACTCAGTTTACGCTCCCTTTTTTGGTGTGCCCGCGGCGACTATTACCGCCACCAGTCGATTTGCGAAATTTAATGGTTCAGCTATTGTGTTTTACAGCCATTATCGAAACGCTGATAACTCTGGCTATCATATTCATTTCAGCGAGGCTTTAAAGGGATACCCAACTGGCGATGACATCGAAGACGCAACAATCATAAACAGCCATATGGAAACCGCGATAAGGCGACAGCCCGATCAATACCTATGGCTTCATAAGCGATTCAAAACACAAGCGGCTGGCAAAAGCGCTCGACCCTATAATGACAAAAAATTGAAATCGAAATCGTGAAAAAAATAGACCTGCGGCGACTTGATATTCGCTATTTTGCCGTAGCGCTTAGTCTATTAATTTCGGTTTTGGAAAGAATCTCTCCTGTATCTCTAAATGACGATTCTTATGCTTATGTAAGAACCGCCGAGATTTTTTTAGAGGACGGCGTACAGGCTGCAGCTAATCACTATAGTTGGCCTGCTTTTTCTATACTGATCGCTCTAGTAAGTAAACTCGGCCTTACTCTATTTAGTTCTGCCTTCTTAATTAATAGCCTATTTTTTGCCTTACTCACCTTTGCCTTGCTCAGTATTATTAAGGCAATTGATTCGGATAGGTCTACCTTGGTTTTGGCAGCAATTTGCATTCTTGTCTATCCCGAATTAAATGAATACCGAGGCACCATCATCCGAGACGTCGCGTTTTGGTCTTTGGTTTGTTTATCACTTTGGCAACTGATTCTCTATACTCAGCATCAGTCTTTCACTAATAGCATCGGTTTTACTGCATGCCTCATTGTGGCGACGGCTTTTCGAGCGGAAGCCCTAGCCTATCTTTTTGTTGTTCCGTTGCTTAATATTATTTTCACCTCATCGAAAAGCTTGCGCAATTCTTACCTAAAGTTGCTTTTCAGCAGCTGCCTAATTCTTTTGTGTTTGACACTTCTCCTGCTGCTCTTACAAATCAATGTCGCAACGCAGCTGGCGGAATTCGTCTCCGTTTATAGGCCATTCATAGAAAGCTCAATTAGCTCGGACCCAGAGTCGATAGCCTCCGTATCTGTAGCCGTATTTGGAGAATATGCCGCTATTTACTCGGATGACTATCTAGGTCTCTTTATTGCAGGCGGATTGTTTAGTTTACTGATTGTCAAAATTCTCAATGGAATTGGTGCACCACTATTCTTGTTGTTAGCCGCCCAAGCTGCCAAGCAGCGAGCTAAAATAGATTCATCTATCCTGCTCTCTCTCTATAGCTATTTTTTCGTCAACTTTATCACTGTCTTCATTTTTATTTTTATAACTCGGTATTTACCGGGTCGCCATACCATGATTCTATCTCTTGTGTTTCTAGTCTTCCTTTCACTGCTAGCGAAGGAATTACTAAACTTCTCGAGGCAGATGAAAACTCCACTAATGCAATACTCACTTTATTTATTACTGGTTTACTGCACAGCAGATTCGTATTACAGCTTCGGTTACAAAAAGGAATTTATTGCAAATTCTAATCAGTGGTTAAAACAGAATAGCCCGCTCAGCCAACGTTTACTGACTAACAACCACGCTATCGCTTATACCAGTAAAAAAATAGAGAATTATGACGGAGTGTCGGCCAACGTTAGCACCGAAGAAATACTTAATGTTGGAAATGATGCCTTGCTTGTAATCGAAATGAACTTGACCATGGCAACACTAATGAAAGAACTTGTTGAGGAAGGTACTATTGAATTCGAAATAGGTTTTCCGCCTGGCCCCCAGCCTCGAGTGGCCATCTACAGGACCATGAAGGACTAATAATTGACTACCAATTACTAGTCTCCTCTCTTTTCGTTATCAGAATATCCTGCATAATTAAATACTCTAAGTCTGTACCCATAAACGTATTGAGGGCGTCGTCTGGACTACAAACTAACGCCTCACCAGGTCGACTTAACGCCGTATTCATCAATACACCGTGGCCACTTTTCTCCTGAAACATCGTCAGCAGTTTATAAAGCTCCGGATTATTTTCCTCGTTGACGCATTGAGATCTGCCGGTCCCGTCATTGGACGTAATAAATGGATATTCACTTCGCCAAGGCTCCTTTACCTGCTGACTAATACACATATATTTATCGTCATAACTTTTCTCAAAAAAATCTGCTGCCATAGAGTCTAATACGCTTGTAGAAAAAGGCCGCCAGTGCTCCCTAAATTTAACCCGTTTATTGATACTTTTGACAATATCCGGCTCGGTTGGATTCGCAAATATACAGCGATTACCAAGCGCGCGTGGACCGAACTCCATGGGCCCCCTCATCCAAGCAACCACTTTTCCATTGGCTAATAATTCTGCTGCTTCCGCAAAAGGGTCCTCTAACTCCCTCCAATTGGGCTTCTCTCTATTTCGCTGACACGCCTCAATACAAACCTTGTTGTTGAAAGTTGGCCCAAGCGACACGTTTTTTAACGGGGCTAGTTTGCCACTGTTTTTTCTTGCAACATAGGCAGCCGCGCCGATAGCTGTACCCGCGTCGCCACAGGCCGGATGAACTATTAGCTCTTTTACCAATGGGTGTTCGGCTAGTCTCTTATTGAGTCGGATGTTCATGGCGCCAGTACCAGCAATAGCCAATCGACCGCTTTGTTTGAGAATATCTGATAAATAACTTTCCATGATTTGTATTGTCATGTCTTCATAAAGTTGTTGAATTGCTGCCGCATAATGGACGTAAGGATCATCGGTCAAATTACCTTCTCTTCTTGGTCCGAGCATATCAACCAATTTTTTACTGAAGTAATGTCCTTTTAATTTTGCTTTATACCGTCTAAGACCAATCGTACTGATAAGTGTATTGTTGACCTTGAACTTCTTACCGTCAAAGCTAGCAAGACTTGAGAGATCATATTTATTGGGGTCTCCGTAGGGGGCCATGCCCATAACTTTAAACTCCCCATCTAATATTTCAAAACCAAGATAATCGGTTAAAGCCGCATACATTCCGCACAGAGAGTCTGGGTTATAAAATTCCTTTAGCCTCACTATCTCACCTTGAAAACCGTAACCAATAAAGACATTGGAATACTCACCCTTTGAGTCCAGACAAAGAATAGCGGTTTTTTGATCCGTCTCATTGAGATGATATACACTACTTGCATGAGCCAGCTGGTGTCGGACAGGAACGACTTTAGTTGCCGCCTTTGGAATATGGAGCTTCTCTAGAAGTCCCCCTAGTTCTTTATAGTAACGATTATATCTACGATTTCCGTTGATTAGGCTATCCACGCTTCGGTCTGGCGCGTACCAGTGCCGGTAAGCATAATGCCAGCGTGCTTTGCTAAACAGTGAAATTGGGGCATAGGGTATCGCAACGTGGTCGATATCCACGGACCTCACCCCTGCAATTTGCATCACCTGCCTTGCCGCAAGAAAAGGCCATTCTTCTTTTGCGTGTTTTTTACGAATTAACCTTTCTTCTTCAACCGCAGCAATCAATTCGTTACCGACAAAGATCGCTGCAGCAGGGTCATGCCCAACAGCGCCTGATAGCCCTAAAGTAATTTTAGTCACGATTCGATGCTCGCCTGTTTTCATAATACTGATTTATCATCGGTGCAAATAACTGCTCATACCGACTTCCTGTCCAATTCTTCTCGAAGCGCTTCATATCCTGTAGCGATTTTCGATGGGACCACCATTTGAAGCGATGACGACGCATACCATCTAGATCGAGAACATAAAGCCTGTCATTACGAAAAATGAAATTAGTAGCTTTCATATCACCATGGCTAATTTTATACCGGTGCATAATTTCGAAAAGATCTGCAAACGCAGCCACGAGCTTAGTTTCGTTTATTGCTCCGTTTGCAGTGCTATGAGGAGAGCTGTTAACAGGACCATCGTTTTCAGCTTCGTCTGCGCCCTTTAACTGAAGATTTAAATTATTGGCTGGTATTTTTTCAGTCAACAAGTAAGACCGCCTTCGGAAAAACCAATACAGCCGCTCCTCTAAAAATAGGTGAGCATGAGGGGTGTAAATGCCTAAAAGATCTAACATCGATGAATTTCTCCAACAGCGATGCGCACGGGACTCATCGAGAAGACGCCTTAATGCTTGTCCCGGGCTAACAATGTTATAGCGCTTCAGAATCATTGGTATGCCGCTTATGTTCACTACTGCAACTGTTGTTGTCTCGCCATCTTTCAGCATGCCCTCTTGCTTAATATAGCTATCTGGATTTTTTAAAAATTGTGCTAGATCATTTTTATCCAACAGTCGATCGTGGACGAGGAGAGACTTTGCAGTTTTCACTTTTGAGGTAGCAGAAGACGAGCGAAATACCTTTTTTTCAAAATGCGAAAGGCGCTGCATGCGCAAATTCTGAACCATAGGCTGAACCTTAGCCAAATCCGCAGAAGAAAATTCTCCATAGCTAACTTGATAGGACTCAAGCATAAGCTCTATTTGGACGTCGAAGCTAACCGGAAACTGAGATATGAAATCAGCGATATTTTTTAGTCGCTGGGATTTCCCCAAAGGTTTCGCCAGCCGCTTTACATCTCCGCCATCAATCAGATACAGCTTTTCCTTAAACAACATGTAATTACCGAGGTGCATGTCTCCTTGCCAAAGCCCAGTGTTGTGACAACTACAAACCATACTAAAGATCAAAGACCAAATCCTTTCACCATCCGGTGAACTCACCGATTTTTCATCGGCAAAGTATTCCGCTAGACTTATCCCTGTCTCAAGGTACTCGATTAATATCACTCCCCCGGCACCCTTGATACTGTGCTGACTAAGGATCTTTGGGGTAGCAAGTTTATGTTTTTCAAATTCTTCTATGCCCGACAGTTCTCTATTTAACTTTCTCTTCCAAGCTGTCGGGTGAAAGAATAACTTCGCTACTGTTTTTTTCCCATTCAATCTAGCAACAGCCGTAAGCCGCTTTCCCGGAAGGATTCTAAGTATTTCTAATATTTCAAGCGTACTCTCTGCTCCATCGGTCAGCAGAGTCACATTACAGGGGATAGGTATATTTCGTCCGAATTCAACTATGTCATTGCTTACGTAATCCATCAGGTTACTTCCTGATTTTTATTTTCTTTAGCGTATAACTTTGTGGCACGAACCGTAACTGAAGCCCAAAAACCATCTCTCTCAATAACTGCCTCTCGCAACGGCCGGCCAGTGTAGAGCCGAATAAATCGTAATTTATCTCGTTGAGTAAGACCAATATTCATAGCTGAGAAATACAACCCTGCAATATCTTTTACAATCCAGCGTGTTGCCAGCCGTTTAGCGATCAGCGCCCTGTGTAAATCTATGAGAGATACTTTAAGCTCGCCGTCTTGAGACCTGCTTGGATGCAGATGAAAATGACATAAGTAGTAATCACGGTGGCACATTCCTGAGGAATGCATTACTTGGCTAACATGCGCTAATTTTCGAATTAGTTCGATCTTTATTTTAAAATTCGGCTTCGTATTACCCCATGATCTACAATAATCTTCTAATGGTATGGTGTCTGTTAGCTCCTCGGTGACGATAAAGGATTTTAACTGAGCTGGATTAAAACCCTCTGAGCCAAACGCTACGGCAGTCATCGTATCTATGTTTAATTCTTTAAGTTTTTTTATCGCCTCCCATTCATTTCGTGCGCCTATGATTGGCAACCTAAGCTGACTGATGTCTTTAAATATTTCTCGCCAACCAATACCAAAATGAATCTTGGCAAAATAATACTTATCCAAAAATAGAAAGCGCAGCGTACGCCGAGACTTGACTTCTCTATATACCGTGCCCTCTAATTTTCTTACTTCGGTGAATGGGTTCCTGCCTGACCAAGCGGCTTCAAACTCTGGGGCTAAATAATTCATAAACTGGTTACCATCGCGTCTTGATACGCTTCAATTTTTTTGCATTTCCTTCGATCATGTCAGCTGCGGCTTCAGGCATTGTGTACAAATTCTCGTTCTTTCCGTATTCAATGCCCGCGCAAGACCAATTCGAGGTCTCTAACGTTTCAAGCATGTTAAACAACATTTCATTTAGCTTCTGTTGCTGAAAAGGCAATGGGCAAACCTCACCAGACCGAGCTTTTTCAATATGAAACGCATAGCCACAACTCGCTGTTGTTAAGATCGGCAGACCCGCTATGGTCGCTTCAAGCAATACATAGCCAGCGCTTTCGCTATACGCCGGATGTAACATAAGGTCTGCTGCTTGTAACAAGTTTGGAACATCGTCTCTGCCCGGTAATATCGTAACCTGGCTAGTTAAACCTAGCGTTGCCGCGAGCTTTACGAAGCGATTAGATTTATCCTGTCCGATAAGCAAATAGTGAATGTTCTGTTTTAGATAAGGAGGCAAGGACGCGATAGCTTCTAAAGATCTGTCCACACCTTTAACTCGGAATCCAGATCCTATCTGAAGTATGAGAACGGTCTCATCAGAAACGCCAATCTCTCTTCTTATCTGATCACCCATGCCCGGGTCACGCTTTTCTACCTTTCTGTCTTTAGAAATTCCGGGAGGCAGCTGGTGTAATCGTGAATCACAGCCTGGGTAGTAATGGCAAAATGCAGTGTGCTGTTGAGGCGACAGAAGCAAGACTTCTACTTTGCTGCTGCCATTAAACACCGCACGTTCATATTCTTTAAAGTGCCGGTATCGTCTGGTGTATTTATAGTAACCGCCCCGTTGATGCTCAGCTTTTTCCATAAAGCATGGATCAGCAGCAAAATAAATATCCAGTAATGGCATTTTAGTGAAGCCCACAACACAAGTTCGGTGCTTTAGACCTAAGGCATTTTCTACCCATTTCGTAAACCGCTTATAAAGGCCAACTCGAGTAAAAGCTTTTACCGGCACCAAAATAACATTCATATTGGCAGGAATGTCCCCTTGCCAGCTTAATGTATATACATCTATTTCATTTCCACGATCGAGCATTTCCTTAGCTATTCGAAGGAAATCTCTTTGTTGCCCACCATAAGGAAAGTAGGTATATATAAGAAAACTATATTTCACTATTGCTTACTTTTCGGCCAATAACTTTTCGAATTGCTGCCAAACATATTCGGGCCTGTGCGAAGAAAAACAGGCTGGTGTAACAGCAAATGGTTGGTCTTCGTATTTATCTGTAACTCCGGGCCCGCTGTAAGTACATACTTTTTTAACACAGGGCGCACAATTTAAATTCGAGTTTAAATGTAATTGCTTATGTCCAAAAGTCCCTGAAAGTCCCGGATTAGTCGAACCATATAGAGATACGGTAGGTTTCGCCAACGCAGCAGCCAAATGTCCAAGGCCGGTATCAACAGCTATCACACCGGACGAGCGATTTATTTGAGCGGCCAATTCAGATAGAGACTGTCTGTCTAAAACTTTTGCGTTGGCATTATCTCTAGCGATAAATTCTGCCCGCTGCTTCTCTTTATCGCTACCCCAAGGTAATAAGACCTCAAAACCTGACTCTTTTGCGAGGTGGGCCAAATGGCGCCAATAATGCTCGGGCCAATGTTTGGTGTTCCAGGTAGTGCCATGGAGAAATACCACTCGCTTAGCCGAGTCTGAAGCCATAGAGGGGACGATACGATTAACATCCAGGCCATAGTCAACTAGCTGAGGATCATAGCTGTATTTTAGAGCTCTCGAAAAAAGCTGCCGTACCCTATCAACAGCATGCTCGGTCCAAGGAACCGAGTATGCCTTGTTGTAGAACATTGTCGCCATCGGCTCGCGGATTGTCCTATCACTTAAACCGATAGTTAGACCTTTTGAAAGACGGCTAATGATTCCGCTTTTAATCAAACCTTGAGCATCAATAATAAGATCATAGTGAGTATCTTGAAGCGACTTCTTGAACTCTCTAAATTCATGATTAAAGTAGGTCTTAAATATATTCTTACGCCAGCGCCGAATAGCCACCGGTATCACTTTGTCCACGGCTGGATGCCAGCTTGGAACTTCGACAAAGTTTTCTTCGACTACCCAGTCAAAAGTAATATCTTTGCGTGCTCTATGCGCATCTGTCACCGCGGGGAGAGTATGAATAATATCTCCAAGGGAAGACACTTTGACTATGAGAACACGCAAATAGCAAATCCTTTTCTAAGTAAGATTCAATAGTCGATTGACTGATTGTGATACCCGCATCGGCTGAATATCCTTAAGGCAACGCAGATGACCTAATGGACACTTGCGCTGAAAACAGGGGCGGCACTCGATGTCTGTTGTCAGTAATTCTACCTTTTCTGTAAGCGGAGGTGTGAACTCTGGCGACGTTGACCCATATATTGCAATAATAGGGACCTGCAGAGCCGCCGCAACATGCATAAGCCCGGAATCATTGCTCACGCAGGCCCCAGCAAAAGAGAGCAGGTCTATAGCTTCAGCCAAATTAGTCAGACCAGCTAGATTTTTAAAACTCCTTGAATAGCCCTTATTGATCCCAGCAACAATCTTTTCGCTTATTTCAGAATCATTGCTTGAACCAAATAACCAAATTTGCACGCCTGAAGACAGCTTCATATTGCAAAATTCAGCAAAATGCTCAGCCGGCCACTGCTTTGCGTCACCAAACTCAGCCCCCGGACATATAGCAATTATCGGTTTATCTAGATCCAAGGCGTATTTTTTGAGACTAAGAGACCTTTGCGCATCATCCACGTGAAAGTCAGGTGATTTTAGGTTTAGCAATGGCTGCTCCGATTCTGGCTCAGCGAGAGCTGCAAATCTTTGCACCATTAGCGGAAATTTTTCCTTGTCCAGTTTTCTGCAATCGGTAAGAAGCGGCTTTCTCCATTCCCCACGCCAACCTATTCTTACCGGTATTTGCGCATGATAGGGGATAAGTGCAGATTTGAAAGAGTTGGGCAAAACAATAGCTGTCGTAAAACCCTGATCCTTTAGAGACTTGCCGATTTGTCTTCTCTTGAGAAGGCCGAGTTCACCATGCGCTAGTGACAAGCTTTGGCTATTGTTTACTTCAGGCATTCGCTCCAGGACGGGAATAGCCCATGCTGGAGCAATAACCGTAATTTCACTGTCAGGGCTATTCTGTTTGAGGCGGATAAATAAAGCCTGAGCCATCACCATATCGCCCACCCAAGACGGCCCTATGATTAGAAACTTCTCCTGCTGCAATTTATTCATTACGAGCGGTAGCTGACTTGCTATTTAAGAGTAATTTCAACCTAGGGCAGGCGCCACAATGAGTGCTTTGAGTATTTCTCATTTAATGATTGTTGTCTGGCGACACTCTTAAAACTTCATTAATGGTAGTTGTACCAGCGGCAACTTTTTGAGCTCCGCTTAAGCGTAAACTTACCATTCCTTCTTTATAGGCCTGCTTTCTTAGCTCCGGCAAATCCGATTTGTTGTCCGAAAATTTTTGCAATGTTTCAGTAAACGGCATTACCTCATAAATCCCTTGACGCCCTCTATAACCGGTATTACGACACTCCAAACAACCTACCGCTTCAGCAGTATTTTTAGGTAGCTTTACTTTCCATGGCAATGTCACTGAATCCCATACTTCTTGATTAACCTCGGTTTTCCGTTTGCAATGTGGGCAAAGCACTCTCACCAATCGTTGCGCCATTATCCCAATTACCGTGGCTTTAATCAGATATGAAGGCACTCCTAGTTCCAGCAAACGAGTAATTGCCGAAGGGGCATCATTAGTATGCAGGGTAGTGAAGACTAAATGGCCGGTTAATGCAGCTTGAATCGCCATCTCAGCTGTAGGCAAATCCCTGACCTCACCTATCATTATGATGTCTGGATCTTGCCGCAGAAGCGCCTTAACACCATCGGCAAAATTTAAATCAATGTTCTCATGCACCTGCATCTGATTAAAACTGTCCTCAACCATTTCTATTGGATCTTCAATTGTACAAACATTTACCTCTTCGGTAGCAAGGCTTTTAAGAGTCGAATACAGTGACGTAGTTTTTCCACTACCCGTTGGACCAGTAATAATAACAATGCCGTTATTGTTACCGATGATTTTATCCCATCGACCAAGATCATCATTAGCTAGGCCCAGTTCTTCAAACGGCTTGAGGAGAACCTCAGGATCAAAAATTCTCATTACCAGCTTTTCGCCAAATGCCGTCGGCAATGTCGAAAGTCGCAGTTCAACTTCGTTTCCCTTAGGGCTTTTGGTTTTTATCCTGCCATCTTGAGGCTTACGCTTTTCTGCAACGTTCATTCTACCTAATATTTTTAACCGACTTGTAACTGCACTCAGCACCTGCATTGGTAATGCATAAACGGTGTAGAGTACACCATCAATTCGAAAACGAATATTGCCCTGCTCTCGTCGGGGCTCGATGTGTATATCACTCGCTCTTTGTTCAAATGCGTACTGAAGAAGCCAGTCGACTACATTAACAATGTGCTGGTCATTTGCTTCAGGATCTTTTAATTTTCCAAGCTCAAGCATTTGCTCAAGATTACCGATCCCCTTATTTTGAGTGCCGCTCGCCGAAGCTCCTCTAATGGAACTTGATAGGCTGTAGAACTCTCTCGCCACCCGCTCTATTTCTACTGGGTTTGCGACAACCCGCTTTATTTTTTTCTGAGAAGTGTGGGCAAGGTCCGCCTCCCAGGAGTTTATATAAGGTTCAGCACAAGCAACGGTGACTTGAAGTGCAGTGACTTCAACCACCAATATTTTATGTCTCTTGGCAAAAGCGAAGGACATCACTCCCGTTACTTTAGCCACGTCTATTTTGAGGGGGTCAATTCTATGGTAGGGGTGACTGCTCTGCTTGCTGAGCTCCATAGTCAGAGATTCAATATCTAAAACGCTACCAACACTAAGCCTGTCTTCAAGCCCAAGATTGGCAAGATAGCGCAGAATATGGTGATCGCGCTCCTCTGGTTTACGCCTATTGTTGATTATAAACTCGAGATCTTTTTGACTAATTCGCCCAGATGCAGCCAGCCCATTGATAAACCCTTTTAGATCAAGGGCTGCATTATTCTTTTGAGCGCTTTTTGTCTTTTCTTCAATAACCGCCATCGATCTGTTTCCTATAAAGAACGCCTAAATAGGAGTCCATAGACGCTGCAAAATGAAGCATCCAGTTTAACCTTGCGATGAGTAAAAACAAAGATTTAGGACAATATAGTCTTTAATTGGAAGGACGGGAGTGTCGATAGCGGTGAGTAACCTGGCTTAGCTATCCACTTTATCTACTCTATCAACTTGATCCACTCACCTTCTTCCGGGCTGCCGGCAGGATAGTAGCCATTTAAGAGCCGTAGAGTTTCTTCCGGATAGTTCGCTATTTTGCTACTTTGAGCCACTACAGCAAAGTCAAAGAACTCGCTCGCTTGAACATATTTTAGTTTTAACTCTGTCCCTGCTACGACTTCACCTCTCTGAATTGATCTAAATGTCCTGATTGTAGAAAGCAGGAGATCGTCAATTTCGTCGCTTGATGATTGGTCAGTAATTTCACCTCGAAAAACGAAAGCACGAGGACCTAAGTAAATCACCGCGACTCTTTCGGTGTTTCCATTTTCCAAAAGGTTTGTTCCTGTATGTCCTT
The DNA here is from genome assembly GCA_913031035.1 of uncultured Gammaproteobacteria bacterium. Lineage (GTDB taxonomy): Bacteria > Pseudomonadota > Gammaproteobacteria > Pseudomonadales > Pseudohongiellaceae > UBA9145. The sequence goes on along the minus strand of CAJWGN010000001.1, from coordinate 64,091 downwards.
GAAGTCGGTATTGAACTAACGATTCAGATTTTTGTAGGTTACTAATACCAACCGTATCTCTTAAAAAGACACGTGGGTCTACGTTATCCTGAAGGCGCTGGGTTTCAATCTTCATATTGCCGACACTTTCATTGCTCGCGATCACTGTAGTGGTAGTCTCTGAAACCTGCCAATCATCAGGAAATAACAATGTATAACCCAACAGTGCTTGATAGTATCGATTTCGCGCATCTTGCGTTTGGGAAGCTTGGCTAGCGCCAATTATCAACCCGTTTATATTTTCTCTAAATTCAGTATTGTCTAATTTTCGAATTTCATCATTATCTAAACTGGCAACCGCCGCGATGGCTTCTTGTAATCGAGTATCATTACGGGGATGGGTAGCAAATAATCCATGGTAGCCCCCACCTCCATTATTGACGCGTTTGCTAAAATCTTCCTGATTTTTTAAAACGGTGACAACATTAATCATAGCAGCGGGATCGTACCCAGCCTCTTTGATATATTCTGCACCTAGACTATCTGCTTCGAGTTCATGCTCCCTACCAAACCCACTCAATCCTGTTTGTGCCCATATGGAAGCAACTTCACTGATTTGCGAGCCAACATACCCACTTCCAGTAGCTACAGCTGTCACCACCCCACCTACTTGAGCTGCTGTTCTTGCCAGCGTTCCTCTTGCTTGCTGTTGCACGCCATGGCGTGCCGTGATATGACCAATCTCGTGAGCAAGTACAGCTGCTAAATCAGCTTCTGTGTTCATGAAAGTAAGTAGGCCGCGGTTTACATAGACATATCCGCCAGGTAAGGCGAAAGCATTGATTTCAGGACTATCAATTATATTGAATGTATATTCTAGATTAGGTCGATGGCTAACATTAGCCACTTTGTTTCCGACCATACGTACATATATTAGTAATTCCTCATCCTCAAATAACGGCATGCTAGCGAGTACTTTTTCATGTTCCTCCTGACCGATTCTTTTTTCTTTTTTCTCAGTCATTAATACTAAATTAGCGCCTCCGGTTGCTGGGTTTACTGAACAAGACAGCACCATCGAGGAAAATAGAGCACACAAAAGAAGTCTTCTAGGAAGCTGATTTACTAAAGCGTACGGCGTGATGATATGTGAAATTAAGTTATACAAACTAGTCATGATGACACCTGAATTTCTTCATTGAATGGGCAGCTAGCTGCCATTAACAAATCCTTTAAGCTGATCTGCCAGCCGCGAACAAGCGTTCGCTTCCACTCGAGCAATTAGAGGTATTGGAATAACCAATGCCGGCAAATATGATTGGCCCGACGCATCGGTATTGATGGTCCCAACATTGGTGAATGAGCCAACGTCCCATATTCTAGCGTCAAAATTGGCATCGTCTTCCCAAGTACCAAAGCCAAAGCATCCAGCTCCGCCTGGCCCAACAGTACAAGATATTGATCCCGTTCTTCCTGATGTCTCAGTAAAACCATCGACCCAGACAATATAACGAATGCCAAATTCACCCATTTTATCTGCCACCACATCTTCTGACATTAGCTTAGCTAAGTCTTGAGTTCTGAGTGGCGCAGTGCGAGGCTCAAACCAGGGAAACATAGCATCTATAAACTCTTGTTCAGGAATAATATTGAGCGCGTTGTCCCCCCGAGCCATTTTATCGCCCACGCATTCAATAAACTCTGACCTCGTTTCATAGTCGCTGGCTTGACGTCGGCCAAGAACAACGACGGTTTCATCATCGCTGATTCCAGTTTCACCCTGCCTAAACTCATCAACTGTAGTGCTAGTGCAAGAAACTACAAAGCTTAACGCCATCAACAACAAAAATTTGAAGCGGCCTTCTTTAAAAATAGGATTAGGATTCATTTTTGACTCTCTTAACTGGTTATCAGCTTTATTGCTGATCCAGCCAATCTCGGACTTCAGGTACATCGCTAAAACTTAGCGAAAAGCTGGAGGCAAGGTCTCTTAAGGCGATCACAGCCGCATCATTAATTGCCCCTTCTACCGTTTGAAATGATTCGGTTGGTGTCTTGCCGTAGGACGTCAAAACCCAGTCAGCGATGTAGTCTCCTTGAGCGGTGAGAAGTCGCATATTATATTTTATCCACACTTCATAGACGTCCAGCTTTGTTTTCGCTGGCAGCGCCAGTTGAAACTCCTCAATAGCAGGGGCGAATATTGCATCGACTCCAGCGATTTGAGCTTCTTCTAAGGTGTCGACAAAAATTACCTGCTCAAACATCGCCGGTGTTATCGAATTAAACAACTCCACGTGAGAGGCACCGCTTTGGATATTAAATTCTTCGGATCCTGTTTCAGTGTATTCAAGGTAAGAAAAATCCCTCAAAGCTTGGTCGTAGATCACCGCTACATAGACAGGCATTTTGCTAATATTGGGCGTAGGAAACTGCCCTTCTATCACCACGTTATTTACACCACAGTTCCCTAGAAAAAGAACGATCATGGGTACTAGAACGATTTTACTTAAGTGTTTATTCATTATCCTTTTGACTCAATTGAACTCAAAACCAAACGCTAAGGGTACTGAAACGTCCAAGCAAAGCTATCTGAAGTCGTTGAGACCTACAAATGTACCACCATTTCGTGACGTCATCTCGCGCATTAACGTGGCATAGCGATAAACACTCTGTCTGAAGCGCTGCGGAAAGTCGAAAATGACCGGGAAACCAATCCCATGAATTCTGACTAGCCTATTCCCATTGGCGTCTTCTACATTGATTCTATCTATGGTTTGAAGCACATTGCGAATAGAGCCCCCTGGCTGAAAATCGTCTCCAAGGACGTAAATGCTGATTTTCTTATCGGGGGAATAGAATGTATTGATAGCCCGGGTTACACCTTCTACAGGGCTGCTATTACTGTAAGGTTGCCAATTCCGAAGCGTGGAGATAATTCGGCTTCGGGTGGAAGGCGTATCTGGCATCCACTTGCCAGCGTAGGAATTGAACATATAGTCTCCCATATCGTTCATTATCTGAATCCCCTTAACTTCGGGATATACATCAAGAGTATTGTCGATCACACCCAGCATTTTATTCCAACTAGGATTATTAAACATACTGCCTGATGTATCGATAATAAAAATAATATATTCGCTATCCACAGGCACACCGCCAACGGCGTTGTTCTCTGCTGCTGGGCTATTTGCCAGCAGGCGCTGCATTTCGTCAGTTAAGGATTGCTGAGCAATCGCCAGCTTGCCGGCTTCATCGGTGGTTTCGTCGGACAGCTCAGTTGTTGTCTGATAACGCCCCTCGATGTCATTTAGATCTCGGCGTAGCCGTGCGACTCTATCGGTGAGTGCAGACAGTTGCTCATGCTTTGCGTTGAGTTCACGATTCAGTATTGTGGTTTCGCCCCGAATCGCAAACAAAGATTCTTGCAGTTCGATAACTCTGCCCTCCGGCGGGACATCGACTATTTCCAAAGTCACTGGGTCATTAATCTTGGTGATTATCAACAAGATTATCATCGCCCCGAAACCACAGGACGCCACGTCCAAAAAAGACACCGTAAAGGAATCAGATTCGCGGTCTCTACGTCTCATTTTTACTCCTCACGCTCTCGAAGAACCTGGCTGTTCGACTTTTCATATAGAGCAAGATTGATACCGAATTCAATGCTCTCCAAAATACACAACATCGGCTAAGGCCAATCTTTAGAAGGGGTCAAATAGGACCCTTTCGAAACCTGAGCCAGTTCCCAAAACACTGCAGAGGCAGAAGGATCACCTTCCAGAGGCATTAGAATAACATTTACCGGTATTCCTCTAGGTAACTCAGTGACAGCATTTTCAAACAGCTCTGCACGCTGATTCGGAGTAACCAGCCCATTAGGATCACCACGATCGTCTAGCGTTGGTAGACCGTCGGTTATAAGAAATATATTGTCCGGGGGCGGATTCATATTGGCGACCCCGCGAAATACCTGTTCCATATTTGTGCCATTGTTGGGGATCGTATCGCCAATATTGATAATTGCTTGGTTTAACTGATCTCGGTCAGCCACTTCCAACCACCGCGCTTCGCTTCCCGGGATGGCACTTGTGTAGCTGTTGCTAAAGGACCAAATTTGATAGCGGCTGGTTACAGGCAGCTGAGTGCTTATCCAATCGATAGTTTTGACTACACGACGCCACTTTGGCGCCTGCCTTTTCCGCTCATCTGACAAGTTTCGAGTTCTGATAATGTTAATTAGCGTGCTATCCAGCATACTAGTGGAGCTGTCTACCAAAATTAGAATCCGCTGCCCTCCTAAGAAGAACCCAGACAAATATTGTCGATTACCGTCACCAATGTACTGCCTAACATTATTACCTTCTTGCTCAAAAGCGCTAGCCTGCAGTCTCAATAGTTCTTCTTCAAGGGCCTTAATGTCCGACCGTAGTTTTTCAATACTCTCGACACTGGCGATACTGGAGTTTTCCATCGATGCCAGCTCTTGTAGAAAGGTGTCAATTTGATCTTGAACCTGTCGCGCGAGACCCTGAGCTTCAACAACTTCGAAGGAAGTATCAGAAAGCGTATTACGCACTCTCACCAAGCCAAGCTCTCCTTCTAACACTTCTTCCTCTAGAAGATTAATTTCGGCTGCCAAACTCGGATTAGCATCGTTTTTGGCGGTGATACTCGAGTGATCCATAATAAGGAAAATTAGAATTACCGCACCAAAGCCGCAAAACATCACATCCAAGAAGGCAAGGCTCAAGGGAGTGGATATTCTACGTCTCGACTTTCTAGACATTTTGCACCTGAATTGCGGTCAATACATCACCTTGTATGCCGAATTGAATCTGGTCGCCGAGAGAAATTTTCTGTAGCCCTTTTACCGGTTTTGAATTCAAATAAAACTCAAGTTCACCGCTCTCAATAAAAGCGCCTGAGCTATTAACATGAGTCTCTCCAAGCAAGGTCGGCAAATCGCCCGCTGAGATATTGATTGTTTTGGAGCTGGTCCCTGAGCCGTCTTTTTCATTGTCAGGATTACGAATTTGAATATCCCCAAGCGCCACAGCTCTGCTACGATAAACGAGATGGGTAGGTGCCTCACCGCCGTCTAATTCAATTTGTCCATGAGCACCGGTTGAATTCGATCCGCCGGCAACAGGAAGAGATCTTACTAAATGAATTTCCTCTCCCGGCGTCACTATTCTATCTACATGGTCCAGGCAGGCTTCAATTATCTCATGGCCTTGCAAAACTTTGATGGATTTGAACTCAGGTAAACTAGCCATATAGCCGGGCAATGATGCCAAGCCTTTATTAAGAATAAGAGTAGAGTATTGATCGCTAAGCAAGGGTTCAAGCTCTTGGTTGATTTTCTTATAGTGACTTTGCAAACTAGCGATAAGACCTTCCTTAGGCATTTTCGCAACGTGCAAGGCATCACTAGTTTTGAGCTCCAACATTAAATTAGTCTGAGAATCATCGTATTGGCTGAGCCAAAGCGGCAACTGGCTATAGAGAAGCTGCTCATACTCAGCATTATGCTGAGGATTAAAACGGCATTGTTCAATAAAGGAGTCGGTAGCTTTCTGCATCATCAAATTAATGAAATTCTGACTGCCCACACCTGGGATTTGAACAACTGATTCAGAGGTTAAAAGGCCATTGCTGAAGTTAAGTTTGGTTACAACAATCTGATGGAGTTGCAAGTCGATAAATAAAGAGGATTCACAAATCCCAGCGGCAATCCCAGCAACAAGACCTGAGTCGACTACGCCTATCGGATTGATAGGGCTTTGCTTCGCTAACCCCAAAAGTATCGCTAGCTGCTGAGAACTAAAACTTCCCGGTACGGCAAGAAGAACATCAGACTCAATTTCTCCTATTTCGGCGAGATGCAAAAGATGGGCAAACGCTATATCCGCTGTATGCCTGAGATGATTGCCGTGATTTAAGGGTTCCATACTGAGTTCATACCAGTATTTATTATAGCTTTTAGTCGGCTGTAAGCGCGCTTGCTTCTCTGCACGCTCACCCAATAAAAGCTCGCTACCAACCACCAGAGCAAAACCAGGACTATGAGCGACGATGCCACCATGGTCCCCAACTTTTATCCCTGCGTCGTTAAGTTCTATTATTTTTAAACTCATGGCTATGCTCTGTCCGGAACCTGTAGGTTGCTAATTAGCTTCTCATCGCAGTAGTGCTGGCAGTCCAATACGAGCCGGTCCTGAAGCAATTGCAGCTGGTACAAAACGAAGGTCAACAAAATGCTAACAACCAAGGCTACAAAGGTTGAATTAAAGGCAACCCCAAGACTCACTGTCACCCCTACAATATCACCGGCAACTGCTTGATAAGCTTGCCCTAGAGCTGTTCCGATACCGCGAACCGTTCCCAAGAAACCTATGGAGGGGATTGCCCAAGCTATGTAGCGCACGATAGACAATTCTGTTTCCATGCGATCAGCTTCAGACTCGCAGGTATCTTTTACAATAGTTGATACGTCCTGAATGTTGCGCGTACTTTGAAAGCGCTGCAGACCTGCCAACAGAGCCCGTGGGAGCAAATATTGCTTTTCACGCTCACCTAGGGCCTGAACTGGTCGAGCGTAGTTTCTTGCGTCTTCTGGTAGAATACTCATACCATCAGACAATTGAATAAGAGTTTGATCAAGTAGTGCACGTTGCCTAATGGTCTGCTGAGTTTTCATGCCTATAAGAGCCGAGGCCCACAGAAATAATATTATGCAGGTCTCTTGCTCAAGGTCTTTCAAAATAATATAGACGGACCGTTCTGGAACAAAATCTGGATTGGATTCCTGCAGGAAGCTCTGCTGCTCCTGAACAGCCTCTGCGGTAGGTCGAATCACTGTCACATAAGCCGCATGTACGACGATTAGCGCAACAATAAGAGGCACTAACTGCCACATAGCTTCAGACAACAAACCTTGCTTCATACTCAATCCTTTTCTCGTTTATAAGCCGCTTTTTTTAGCGTGGCAAAAAATCCCAAAATCGTTATATGTTTGCAGGAAAAGAAACACCTAAATCCTGTGATATCTCTTCGGTCGGGATAAACCTTTGAGATGCTTGTGCGTCATCTTCTTGCTGTGATTCTATTGAGCCGTTTTCGGTGGCTGGCTCTTCATCTAGCACTAGCTCACTTGACACTTCAGGCTCCTCAAAATCTATTACACTAGGCTCATTTGGAGTCTGATCTTGTGCCATTACATTCGCGCTAGCCAATACAAGCAAAACCGCGTAAACGTGAGTTAAATTTCTCATCATCACTCCTCTAAATACCTAGCGATTCTAAATCCAACATCGTCTCGTGGCTCTTCACCGAAATCTCTAAACGATAGCCGTATCTCAGAAACAGAACCATGAGCCCAGCTAGAGCCGCGAATTGTGTGAAACTGACCGTTTACAGAACCCAGCGGGTCAACTTCAGCGCCATTGGCTGATCCAACTGAACCGTAGTAGTCATGAACCCATTCCGAAACATTACCTGCCATGTCAAACAGATCATTTTGGTTAGCAGTAAAGGATGCCACCGGAGCCGTTGCCAAATAGCCATCTTCGTAATCAAACATGACCTCTCCCAGATAATTTCTCGCCGTAATATCTGCAAAGTTTCCAGCGTTGTCTGGCGGAGGCAGCTGTGTGCCCCACGGATATTTCAAGAGATTTCCGCTACCATCAGCCCTTGCGGCCCATGCCCATTCAGCTTCAGAGGGCATCCTGTAACCGGTAGATTCTGAGTTATAACCAACAACGTCGCCGTCTAAAACATCGTAAAAAGGCTCAATAGACTCTTGCTCGCTGAGCCAGTTAGAGAAAAGCGCGGCCTGTGTCCAACTGAGTCTAACCACGGGCTGAGCCTCATTGTTTAAGCTCAAACCCTGTAAAATACCAGAGGAATGCTCGCTATCGAACAGTCTGAATTCAGCGTTGGTCACTTCTTTATAGCTTATATAAAATGGTCGTTCCAACTTTATCTCTCGCAGGTTTTCATTTGACCTGCGACCGGCTTCACGGCGAGATGCCCCCATTGTAAAAGCGGATGGATAGAAAAGTTTAAGCGACTGACCAGCAGCGTTACTAATAACCGGTTCGATCTGGTCAAGTCGGGCCTGCTCTAGAGACTTAAGACTGACTCGGATTACCTGATCCAGGCCAGGTCTTGAGGTGAATTCCGCTGTAAAAGGGACATAGCCTGCCTTACGTACTTCGATTTGTTGACTTGCTGCTATTAGCTCAAGCGTTTGATTTGCGAGACCACGAAGCTCTCCATTAACATAAAGCTGCGCATCTTCAGGCTGACTAATTACCTGAACATTAGCCAGCACAGGATCCAAGCTAACACTGACCCCACTTTCTTGATTGGCCTGAGTTCTAATGCTGCGTTTACTTGAGTTGTATCCATTTTTAAAAAAGGTGATTTCGTGATCAATGTCCGGAGCCAAGGAAACCTCAAGTGGCGTTAAACCCTTAAACTCTCCTCCTATAGTCACCGAGGCTGACGATGGTGAGGACTGAATGAAGACTAGTCCATCTGCCGGCTCCAATTCTATATCAGGAATAACAAAATCTTCTCCCGCAAAAATACCAAAATCTTCTTGCCATGCCTTATGCCCTGCGAGCTTCAGGGTGAGGTCGCGCTGGCCTTGAATGATTTTCGCATTCATAGGAGTAGTACCAATAAGTTCGCCATCCACTATGACGTCGGCTCCAGCAGGACTTGTCGTCAAGCTGACGGTTGCCCAGGCAGGCTCTAATTGAGCCTCGAAGCTTTGCTCTACCGACCGCCCCTCCACTAAGATTGTCTGCGCAAAGTCTAGGTAACGGTCCTTTGATACGGTTAGCTGCCTCTCGCCGGCCTCAACCAATATAGACATTAATGGCGTCTCACCGAGGTCTATGCCATCGACTTGCACCCTAGCGGCGATTAGATCCTTAGTAGCGAAACTTAAGATCCCCGGAAGCTTCTGCATTTCATAAAGGTGGGTCTGAGTCTGATCTGAACTAACCACCAATATAGATTCGCTATCGTGATAACCCTCGTTTACTAATTTAATATCGTAGCGGCCTGAGCGAATTAAATAACGTGGCCCCAACTTGAATTTTAAGCCACCGCTAATTTCAACTACAGCGGTAACTGGATTCGCTTCGATGGAAACAGATTTCGCCGTCAATACAAACCAAGCGGCAAACCCTGAAATACTGAAAAATGCGGCCAGAATAAAATGAATAGGTTTCAGCTTAAACGAAACACGGGCTGCCTTATTTTCATTAGGTGTAAAATCTATTGGTACTATTGGGTCGTTAGAGCCGTTTGGCTCATTCTTAACGTTAGGGTTATCCATCGTTATCGCCTATTGCTGGGAGCTATAGGCTCGTCACATTGCACTATGACTAAGCTTGGAGTTTGATCAAATCCCACGACAAATTCCTTTCTAACCTCTCTGTATCCGGACCGCTTTCCAACGGCTACGTAGTTACCTGGCTTGAGTGACATTTTCTGCTGCTCAAAAAGTCCGACGTGTTCAATTCTAAGAAGTGTTACATCGGTCAAATTGTCAGATATAAATTGGACGTTAATTGGTATCTGAGAGTTTTCTAAATATCCTTCCAATAGATCGAGTTGAGTGGACAAAACTGAGCTTGGCTCATCGATAGCCCGGCCTGTGTAATAAACATCGATAGTTTGCTGGTAGACGTCATCTTCGGCAAGCCGCTGAGGATTACTGTTTGCTGCAACCAACAAGGAATTTAGTCTTTCTCGTTTAGTAGCATAATCCTTGCCATTAATTGCGAATGATAAATTTGAATCGATTATTAAAACCTTGTCATAGCTATCAACGGCGTCTTGCCATTGCTCGGCATTTTCGGCGGAGTCGATCGCCTGCCTAAGAACATTTATTTCTGCGTTTGCAATTTCATTTTCGGCTTGAGTTATTGCCGCCAGCGCCTGGTTTTGATTAATTCCCATGTTCGCAGCATTTTCGAATTGTGTGATTGCTGCATCTGGGTCGCCGGTTTCTAAAGCTGTATAACCAGCAGACATGATCGAAGAAAATTCTCGCTCGCGGATCATTGCGACTACTTCAGTTTTTTTAGCCGGCGCAATTAAATTGCGACCATCCAAACTAATAACGCGATCAAGTAGGTTTCTTGCTTGCTCGAGGCCGCCATCTTCGATCAGATCATCAGTTTGGTTTAAAAGATCAACTACCTCACTTAATGTTCTTGAGCGCTCTAAACCAATTAGGGCAGCTTCATCAAATGCGTCTAGAAGCAATGCCAAAGCATATTTTTCTTCTGCAACCAACGCATCACCGGCTATGAAGGCAGTCTCGGCTTCTATGAGTGTTTGAGCTATAACCGTTGGCACAGAGTCTCTGAGTTGCGCTAATGTATCGCGCCCAAGCCCATAAACTTCTACTGCCAATAAAAATTCTTGGCTTCGATAATATTCATCGCCAGTGCTTGCTTGAGACAGCGCTTCTTCAAATTGACGCTGTCCCCATTCAACAACGTCTAAGGCTGATAGCTCGCCTTGAATTTCCAGCAATTCGGCTAGTACGTCTTGTGCGTTTTTTCTCTGAATAGAGCGCTGCGCTTCTTCAAACGGGGATATTTCTAATTCTCGCTGGGAAGCTGGTGAAGGCACAAGCTCGGCAATATCAACACGCCTTTCTAAAGGTAACTCATATTCAGTAACCAGCACTGGCAGGACAAAAACTACCAATAACGCCACTAGCAATAAACCACCTAATCCAAGCCATAGAATTATTGGAGGCTTATCAATTTGAGCTTGAGGGCTAGCCGTTTTAAATACTGCATTGTCATCGACGTGATCGAGGTCAGCACTTTCGCTTCTTTTATCAGACATATTAGTTACTGCACAGGTGAATCAAGTTTGCTTATGGTCGTCTAAGGTCCGCCGACTTCTGCTGCGTAGAGATCTGCTAACACTTCTTTCCATTGCGCGTATTGTTCTTCAACGGAACCGGTTAATGTAATACTGCGATTATCTAAATCCAGAACCCTTGGGGCGACTTCATTTTCAAGTGATTGACCGAGTTCTTCTAAAGCGTCCATGTGAATTTTTGCTTCTGCCCGCTTATCGAATCCACTTTTTATAAGAACCGCGCCAGCTCCAACCCCGACAGCACCACCTGTTTGTGTCGCGTAATTCCCGCCACTAGAGGCCGCCGCTAAACCGCCAAGTACAACTGCCGTACCAGCAATAAATCGACGCCGGGCAGAGTTTTTCAAATCACGTACTTCAATGGTTTCTTCATAGCTTTGTTGACGCCATGAATCATAAGGTAAGCGCATTTGTCTTACGTATGTCGCGTAGTAATCCTGCACGGTATCAATAAACATAAAATCACGTTCGCGAATTCCTCTCACTCTTTCTAAGAGTGGGTCCGATTCCGCTGGCAAACTAACTACTTGCAAGTTTCCATTTTGATCTTTTATGAGGTACTGGCCAAAAACATCAGGAGAGAATCTCTGGGCGAATAGCATTTCGGACACTGTGCGGATTTCGGTAAGCTCGTCGTTCTTTAAATTGCGCTTACGGTATTCGAGTAGATCGTTCGCGATAGTGTTGTAAACAACTTGGAACGGATCATTTTTTTGGCGCTCACTGGGCTCGTAACTGAATTTGCTAACCTCTTCTTTATACTCTTTTGTATACCACTGCCGCCCGGTGGAATCGGATACTTCGATCCGAATCGCCATTTGCTCGCCATTGGAGCTGAGAATTGTCCCTTTGAGGGAGACATCCATTGGGCTCTCTTGGTTTGGCATGACTCGCACAATACCCCAATTGGCGGATCGCTGAAGTGTTTCGGAAAGTAAAAACGGCGCATAGCGGGACTCCGCTACACGAATTTCATGATTAGTTACGTCTTCTTCGCTCTTTTTAATCTCATCTAAACCAGGATCAAAGACTGCTACTCCAACATCCAGCAGTAAGTATTCTGGCGTATCTTGGGAATCCCGCACAATCGGGGTATAACTAGTCGACTTAACTGTATGTGTTGCACAAGAAACTAAAAATAATGCGGCCGTTACAAGGGTGGTTAGATTTCTAAGCATAATTCTCATTGTCCTTCACCAGTACCTGTATATTTTCTATATTCATCCCAAATCGCTTCACGCAACTCCGGGTCTGGTTCGCTCATAGCCAATTCGCGAATTTGCCTCGCAACGACATCATCATCTCTGCCACTGGGAATGTCATCTGGCGCTGGGAACGTTTCCGGTGGAGCTTGGCTGGCGTTTGGTCTCTGCGAAGTCGCCACCGAACTCGGTGTCTCACCCTCTGCTGGAAGTGTTTGCGGCTGGCCTTGAGCGCCGCCTGTAGCACCTCCTCCTGCCGAACCACCTGGGGCTGAACTACCTGCAGCATTACTTTCATTTTGAGCACGTTCACGCTCACTTAGAATATAGCCATCGAAGGTTTCATAGCCTTTTCTAAGCCTCTCATCAAGAACTTGAATTCTTTCAGCGTTGGTTAGAGCACCACTGCCTCCCGAGGCACTTGTGCCACCTGCAACGCCTTCTGGGAGGGTTTCTAAACTATAATCCCCACCAGGGGGCCTACCAAGACCTGAATTGCCAGCAGAACCGCTACTGCTGGCACCTTGTCCATTGCCTAAATCCCCAGTCGAACTATCTCGTCCTTGTCCTGAGCCGCCCTGCTCACCTGGAAAACGTGATTCTCCACCAGCACCCTGACCAGACGTTGTGCTCGACCCGGATTGGCCCTCTGGAGACCCTTGCTCAGAACCCTGTCCTTGAGTATCTCCAGACCCTTCAATACTCGGAGGGAAAGATACGGTTCGCTGTTGACCGCCCCCGCCAGAGCTAGACGAACCCGAGGCTTGACCTGCGCCAGCGGTATTAGCCTGACTTTGACCAGGAGAAGTATTGCCCGCACCCGCACTCCCTTGAGAGGTGCCAGCTTGGCCCTGCGCCTGCGAACTGCCTGACTGACCTGCCCCTTGGGTTTGGGCGGCAGATCCTGAAGAGCTACTCTGGCTTTGCGACTGACTCTGAGACTGACTCTGGCTACTAGATTGGGACGATTGGCTCGGGCTTGAGGGCGAGCTGGAACTCGGACTAGGCGGAGGAGGAGAGCTGCTAGAGCTTTGGCTCGACTGGCAACCAACAATCGCAAGACTTAAGCCGGCTAACAAGGCCAAACGTGGAATTTGATTCGTTAATTTTTGCATAATTTATTTCGCCAAGCCTGCACTAACAACCCATAGAGTTGATTAGCGTTTTATGATTTTGGACGCCTCTATCTGACGAGAACAGCGACCTATAATTTTCGAGTAGATTGCACTGGCAAATAGTAGCCAGATTACACGTTGCAGTATTTCAAAACTCTGCTGAACAGGGTCTTAACAGAATAAAAAACAACAATTAATGCTAACCCTTATATCAGTGCATTAGTACCAATACCGGTATCGAAACTGATTGCCAATCGACCTAATAGCAATCCCATCTTCAAGCATAGGCCGGAACACTGAACTTCTAACCTGCCGCTGCAGTCTCCCCAAAATAAGTGCTTTCTCTTCACTTTCACCACTCACTATTTCTAAATTTCGGACAACGCCGTTTTCGGTTACATCAAAACGTAGATCCACAAAACCCACTTCAAGTTCCTTGGTGTCTTTTCCTTTCTCCGATGCAAAAACTAAACTGGTGGGGGCGTCGAGAAAAGAAGGCAGAGGTACTACGTGACCAAAAAATTCTGCTAAAAGCTCCGGATGGTCCTCCAAGTCAGCAATAATCTGCCAAGCACTAGCGTACTGCTGCACAGCAGCTTTGCGCCGACCAAACATCAGATACCAGTCGCCTAAATTAGCATTCGCTTCGGCCAAAGGCACCGATAGCCCATCTTCGACTTGTCGTTGAGCGAGGATATTCAGAAGTGCCTCCTCGCCTGCTTGAAAGCCTCGAGATGCCGATCGCTCAGAGCTTATCAACCGTCGCCGCAGTTGGTCTTGGTTGAGACGAAACTCCGGCCTCTCCATTTCGTTCATTAGCTCAGGGTGCTGACTCACCAGATAAGAAGCGTTTGCAATGCTTTGTTGGTAGTCAACGTAGCGCTTATCAGAGCGGCCAAAATGGACATCAACCATTTTTGAAGCGGCATCAAATAAAAGTTGAGCTGAGTTAAGCCGCTCACCTAGGTTTTTCCCTAAACCTATATTAAAAGCCCGGAGATTCCAGCGAGCCAAGCGCTCAAGCATTGGAATGATCCGAGGATCAGTGTTGCCATAGGCTTTTTGCTGGATGTAAAACATATAATTGTAATAAAGGTCCGCTTGTTCCCAATCACCCAATACCAGAAAACTTTCAATTTTCTGCTCTAAGGCAGGAATCTGCTCTAGTGTATGCAGCCCATTGTTGATTCGGCTTACGTGAACAACCCGGTCAAAAGTCTTTATAGCTGTAATATGGTCGCCTTGACGCTGTTGGAGCTCCCCTAAGGTTGCCAGACCTTCGATTAGGCCCCTGTCCCAGACTCCCCCCTCTGACTCTATTGCTTGAACCGACTCCGTGTACTCACGAATACTGCCCATACGCCGAATAAATTGAGGGTCATCTTCGGAAATGACTTCCGCTTTGGTTATAGGCCAGACAGCTCGGTCATCAGTGCTAGAATCAATTTCAATTGGCTTATCAATAAAATACAGTCTAAATGGCCGTTCGATACTTTCAGATTCACTTTTAGATTCGCTTTCATCCTCCGCCCGACCTTCTTCTTGCCCAAAAGCGTTACCACAAAACAGGGTAGCTAAAAGACAGCTTATCGAGAGAAATTGGTGTTTACACTTAATAATCATGGCTACGCCTGAGACGGTGTGAAGCTCTACAGGGCAACATGCCTATTGCCTTGCGAGATATACGATGATCGAAACAAATAACCCAAACTCACTTGCGAATATTGTTCATTAGGATTCGAGACTTTACGTTATAACATCGCTGAATTTAGCCTGTAAACCTGCCTCGCTCTATTTTGCGCTAGTTAGTCTCAACTTGATTGCTGTTAGTTCTTTCGTTTTAAACAGATATTTCCGAACTCATCGACCCTAGCACACCAGTGCTCAGCGAGATAAGTGGTAGCCGAATATTCCTTAACTATGCAAGGGCCCTGAAGCTTCTGGCCTGCAGACAAATCTGAGCGCACATAACATGCTACGTTATTCTCATAACCATAGACCTTAACATTCGAAGAAACATTACACGGCTTAGAAATTTTTAGCGTTGGCAGGTCGAATTGTTCTCCTAAGACTTTTGGCTTAATTTGAATATTTACAATTTCGGTATGGGCATCGAGCTGATAGCCATAACGTTGTTGGTGCAAAGACGCGAACTTGGCAAACGTTTGCTCCAAGCCTTGCCAAGCAACGCTTAGGGTAAAAGACTGCCCTACATAACGTATATCAGCCCGCCGCTCGATGCTAATTTCACCTAGTTCGAGTTCCGTTATACCCTCTGAACGCAGCTCGTCTAGCGCTCTGAGCTCTAATTCACGAAAGGCTTTTTCAATGGCAGGAAGCTTTGCCTTTTGCTTCAAAATATTGACAGTTTTCGAAAATTGTCTCCCTTTTTTTGCCACCACCATGCCCAAGGCTGAAAGCACACCACCGTGAATTGGGACAATGGCTTTATCCATCAACATCGATTCCGCGAGTTCACAAACATGTAAACCGCCGGCACCCCCAAAACAAACAAGCTGAAAATCTCTAGGGTCATGGCCGCGATTTACAGAAATTAAACGCAACGCCCTCGACATATGCTGGTTAGCAATGCGAATAATCCCTAGCGCCGTTTCTTCAATGGTCAACCTTAACGACGTGGCCAGCGGCTCAATCGCGCCTCTGGCAAGCCCCGAGTTTAACGAAAGATCACCGGCTAGCTTAGATTCAGACACAAGTCGCCCTAGTACTAGATTTGCATCGGTCACTGTAGGCTCAGCTCCACCGCGTCCATAACAAGCTGGGCCCGGTGCCGCGCCGGCGGATTTTGGTCCAACTTGAAGAATTCCACCCCTGTCAATATAGGCAATCGAACCACCGCCCGCGCCAATGGTATGCATATCAACCATAGGCACTCCCACTGGATAGGGTCCAATATGGCCTTCGTTGGTTGTCGCTATCCGACCTTCGATTAAAGCGACATCTGTAGATGTTCCGCCCATATCAAAGCTAATGAAATTTTCTTCGCCTATCTGTTCGCCTATATATTTGATTGCATTTAGCCCGCCGGCTGGGCCTGACAACAATAAGTTGACGGCTGACTTAGCGGCTGCCTCAGAGGAAACTGTTTCGCCGCTGGACTGCATAATCTGGATTGGTGTTTGTAGCGCTGTTTTTAGTCTCCCGACGTAGCCTGATACAACCGGCCCTAGGCTTGCGTTTAGCCAAGTCGCAATCCCACGCTCATATTCTTTATAAACCGGCAGGACCTCTGAGGAACGTGAGACAAAAAGATCAGGGTTGGCAATGGCAATGGCATCAACAATCTTTTTTTCGAAGCTTTCATCAAGGAATGAAAATAATAAATTGACGGCAACAGCTTCAGGCTTTAGTTCTTTGAGAGCGCTAATTAACGTCTCTATATCTAAATCAGTTAAGTCCTCTAGGGTAGACCCATCAGCGGCTATCCTTCCCCCCGTTTCTAAACACAGCTCAGAAGGCACCGGCTCAGGCTGTGCAGGAAATTCGAGAGCATAAAGGCTAGGCCTGGTTTGCCGCCCCAAACTAAGCACATCCTTGAAGCCTCGATTGCTTATGTAGACTGTTCGGGCAAACTTCCCCTCCAACGTGGCGTTAGTGGCGACCGTGCTGCCATGAACAATGACCAAAGCGGCTCTCGCTTTGTCATCAGCAAACCCAAGCGACTCCATTCCCTGAATAATTGCCTTTTCTGGCGCATCAGGAGTTGAAAGGGTTTTATGTATCCTAACTCGAAGCTCGGGGCCTAATTCCACCAATACGAAATCGGTGAACGTTCCTCCCGCATCAATTCCTAAAACATTTCTATTCGGCAACGGCATCTCACTGATATTCTGACTGACTAACGAGTCTTATAGTGTAACCTTTCACCATAGAGTCACCTAGCTAGAGGGTTTGAAAAACACCCTAACAACGGAGAATGGTTTGCCAGAATTACCTGAAGTTGAAACCACGAGAAGCGGAATAGAACCGCATATTAAAAACCAAACCATAGTAAAGGTTATCGTTCGGCAGCCAAAGCTACGCTGGCCTATTCCCGCTTCTCTCGCAAAAGATCTGCCGGGACACAGTATTAGCGGGGTCAGTAGGCGTGGTAAGTACTTACTTCTTAAATCCAAACTGGGTACAGTGATTATCCATCTGGGCATGTCAGGAAGCTTACGGATTCTTAAAACACCAGTTCCTCCAGGTAAACATGATCACGTAGATTTTGAGCTTGGCAGTGGCGATATCCTCCGCTACACAGACCCGCGCAGGTTCGGCTGCATCTTGTGGGAAGTAAATGATCTCGCGCAGCATCCCTTGCTTTCCAAATTGGGCCCCGAACCGCTGTTAGAAGAATTTGATTCGAGCTACCTACACAGCTTAAGTAGGAAGCGCAAAGCCCCTATTAAAACTTTTATTATGGATAGTCATATTGTTGTTGGAGTCGGCAACATCTATGCCAATGAAGCTCTTTTTATGGCCGGGATTAGCCCTAAACGCGCGGCAGGGGAAATTTCAAAGGCCCGGTACGAAAAATTAGTAGTGGCAGTCAAGAGTGTCTTGGCGCAGGCAATACTAGTTGGTGGAACTACTTTAAAGGACTTCACCAACAGCAACGGCGACCCTGGCTACTTCAAACAATCTCTGCAGGTCTATGGTCGAGGGGGGCTCCCCTGCAACAATTGCGAGAAAGACCTAAGTGAAGTGAGACTTGGGCAGAGAGCCACGGTTTATTGCAGTGTTTGTCAAAAGTAGCGGCCTCAGGAAAAGTTATATATCTCGCATCGCCGTCACAACCGATGGGTGCACAAATTTGGAAATATCACCTCCGTAAGAAGCAATTTCCCTCACCAAAGTTGAAGAGATATAAGACAAATGCTCAGCTGGTGCTAAAAATACTGTTTCTATATCTGGCTCCAAGACTCGATTCATACCAACTAATTGGAATTCATACTCGAAATCAGCGACTGTCCGCAATCCTCGCAGAATTATCTTAGCACCACACTTTTTTACGTATTCAGTAAGCAAGGTGTCAAATGAACGCACTTCGACATTGTCGATATGAGCGAGTACCTCGTTGGCTAAATCCACCCGTTGTTCCGTCGACATTGTGTTAGATTTTTGTCGATTAGAATGAACAACTGCAACAATAATCTTGTCAAAAAGCCCTGCCGCACGCTCAATTAAGTCCGTATGGCCGTTTGTGATAGGGTTAAACGTTCCTGGATAAACTGCTGTTTTCATAACACGGTAACCTTACAATTTTCGGCATTCTAGCCAATTGGCCGCCTCGCCACAATCAAGCAATTAGATGATCGACTATACGTCTTTCAAGCCAGTTGTCTTTATTGCCGGAAATAAAGCCAACATGACCGCCTTTACCGCTTAACTCCATCTTTACACAAGGCGATAAACTCTGCGCACTTGGCAAGGCTGATGCCGGAATAAGCGGATCGTTTTTGCTCTGGATAAGCAATGTATCGGTATTTATTTGCCCTAAAAACTGTGCTGAGCTCGATTTGTCGTAGTAATCATCTGCATTTTTGAAACCATGCAGTGGCGCTGTCACAAGATCATCAAACTCCCAAAGTGAGTTAATGCGGTCTAAATCCCCCAGGCTCGCTAATATCTTAGATTGCTTACCCAGCCCTCTTTTGGTGAAATCATCCATTTTGGAATTAAACTCATTTCTTAAAAAGTTAACAAAGTAACTACCGTAGAACCGGCTTGTGCCTCGAAGCATTGCTTTGGAACATTCATCTAAACGGAAAGGGGTAGAAACTGCGACTGCCTTAGTAATTTGATGATCGTGCTCTCGCTCACCTAGCCATTTTAAGAGGACGTTTGCACCCAATGAATAACCAACAAACATAAATTCTTCATCTGGGAAAGCCGTTCTCAATTTTATAAACACTTCATTTAAATCTTCCGATACGCCTGAATGATAGGCCCGAGCTAAATTATTTGGCTCACCGCTGCAGCCGCGAAAATTCATAGCCACACTGCGTTTACCCTTTCCAGCCAAACAATTTTGAAGTGCGATAATATAAGGAGAACTTGAACATCCGCCCAAACCATGAATTACAACAATTATTCCAGAACTCGCTTCAGGCTGCTGGCCGTTTACTGAAAAACCTTCACACCAATCAATATCTATGAAGTCTCCATCAGCCAATTCAAGCCTTTCACGCCGGTGTAACACTGTATCCTTAGCGGTAAGTTTTCGCCAAAGTGTCTGCGTATGACCTTCTGGGAGCCACCATGCCGGTTTGAATTTTTTTTCATCGCGATCATTCGTCATGCATAAATATCCTAGTCTTTGAGAAACAGGCTAGAAAATACCTGACCGGCTTTTTTCAGTTTTAGCCTTCGCCATCCTTGGGGGAAATTCAGGCTATTTGGATCTATCCCAGTTTCAATATAGATCTTACAGGCTTGGTTCAATAAACTTCTGCTATCTAGATGTTGGCAGGTGGCCGCAAGAATGGTTGAAGAAAATGGTGGGTCTAGAAATACCACGTCATATTTTTTAGTTGGCAAATCCTGACTATTAATCCAGGCGAGCGCATCATTGCAAACCACATGCCCTTCACTTAAGTCCAGTCGCTTGAGATTTTCTTGAATCGAGTTTGCAGCCGTTTGGTTTGACTCAATGAATGTGACATAACTGGCACCTCTTGATAACGATTCAATTCCCAGAGCACCACTACCTGCAAATAAGTCTAAGCAGTTATTTCCAGCTAGGTCCATTTGAATCCAGTTAAATAAGGTTTCCCGAACCCTGTCTGATGTAGGTCGTAGACCTGCAATCGTCGGAAAATCTATTTTTCGGCTTCGTAAATCCCCGCCGATGATACGAATACTGTTGTTAAGCGTTTTCATTTCAATTGAATTAATCGAGTCAGGTCTATTTTTGGAGCGCTTATCTTATCATCACTTTTGACATTACTTTTGCTTGGTGTTCAATGTGACTCTCAGTAATCTGGCGAGTGAGCTGCTCTTCGATCGCATCATTGAACGATATGGGTAAGCTGCACGCTTGGGAGAATCGATTTTGGGGCATGTTCCTCCGTTACGGCTCGTCCAGTTAATTTCGCACCCGATTTGGCTATGTGTCTTATCTAGTTAAGCTAGCGACACAACAGGGCTGTGCAATTGGGCTGCCAGTGTGTGGTAAGCTAAGGGCTGTAATCCTCTAATTATTTTGCTTCCCTTATGTTTGGTTTCGGTAAAAAAGACAAACCCCTCGAGCCCCCAGCGCCTGAACAAAAGGCCTCAGTTGAAACTGAGAAAACTGAAGGTGGCTTCTTTGCACGTCTCCAGAATGGCCTAAGTCGAACCCGCGGCAGATTAAGTGAGGGAATATCGAGCTTAGTGCTAGGCGAAAAGGTCATCGATGCCAACCTTTTGGAGGACATCGAAACACAGCTGCTTGTGGCAGATGTGGGAATAGAGGCCACCGATCAGGTGGTAGCAAGCTTAAAACAAGGCCTAAGCCGGTCTCAGCTCGCAGAGCCAGAACAGTTTCTAAAAAGCTTGAAAGATGAATTGCTTAACATTCTTAAGCCCTGTGATATTCCATTGGTCACGCTCAGCGATACAAAGCCCTTTGTCATCCTTGTGGTTGGGGTCAACGGTGTTGGAAAAACCACAACGATAGGCAAGTTAGCAAAGAAGTTTCAGACAGACGGTCAAACTGTAATGTTAGCCGCAGGCGATACTTTCCGTGCCGCTGCTGTCGAGCAACTTGAAGTTTGGGGCGAGCGCAATAACGTGCCAGTTGTTGCTCAGGCGACTGGGGCTGACAGTGCGTCAGTGATTTTTGATGCCTACCAATCAGCCAAGGCTAAACAAACCGATATTCTGATTGCTGACACTGCCGGCAGGTTGCACACTAAAGACAATCTAATGAATGAATTAGAGAAAATTGTCCGGGTATTGAAGAAGCAGGATTCATCTCTGCCACATGAAACACTGCTCGTCCTAGACGCAACGACTGGTCAGAATGCGGTAAATCAAGCAGAAAGCTTTAATAAAACTGCAAAATTGTCTGGCATCGCTCTTACCAAACTCGATGGCACAGCCAAAGGTGGAGTAGTCTTTGCTCTGGCCAAAAAACTCGGCATTCCCATTAGATTTATTGGTATCGGGGAGCAAGTAGACGACTTAAGGCCTTTTTCAGCTGCGTCCTTCATTGATGCATTGTTCAGTAAATGATTAAATTTGAAAAAGTCTTCAAGCGCTACCCAGGAGGCTTTGAAGCATTGTCGGATGTCAGTTTTAGCGTTGAAAAGGGCGAGCTTGTCTTTGTCACTGGCCATTCAGGTGCCGGCAAGAGCACCCTGTTAAAACTCATTCTAGCGTTAGAGTCAGTTAGCAGCGGCAACATTTGCGTTGCGGACTTGAGTTTGAAAGACCTATCCCGGAGGCAAATTCCGAAACTCCGACAGCGAATAGGCACTGTTTTTCAGGATCATCAATTGTTAACGCGGCAAACCGTAGCTGACAATGTTGCATTGCCTCTGAAAATAAGCAATTTCCCTAAATTCGAAGCGGACCGTCGAGTTCGGGCTGCATTAGATAAAGTTGGCTTGTTAAGCAAAGCCTCCTACTTCCCACCGATGCTCTCTAGCGGCGAACAACAGCGAGTTGGAATTGCTCGCGCGGTAGTAAATCGTCCCAGCATAATTCTAGCCGATGAACCCACCGGCAACTTAGACCCCGATCTATCGGCGGATATTATGCAGGTTTTTCAGCAGTTTCAAAAAGTAGGCGTTGCTTTACTAATAGCCAGCCATGACATCAATTTAGTAAACGCAATGGGCTGCCGAACTCTAGTACTAGAAAACGGACGGCTGCTAAAATGACATCAACATTCTCCGCGCCATCTAATCGACTGCAACAACATGTGGTTGATTTGAGGCAAGCATGGCAGGGAATGTTAACTCGCCCGATTGCCACGCTCTCGACTTTGCTGGCTATAGCCACAACCTTGTTAGTGCCTATTTTATTGTTGACGATAAGTTCTGGCTTAACACAGGCGTTAGACCCCTATTCAAACAGCCCTCGTCTAACCGCTTATCTAATAGACACAAGTGATGAGGCAATGATGGGGGTTGTAAGTAAGCGCTTACTAGCACGGGAAGACATAGGAGTAGTTGAAGTAGTGCCAAAAGAGAGCGCCTTTGCAGAGTTCGCTAACATTAGTGGTTTTGGTGATCTGCTAGGAGAACTCGAAAGCAACCCGCTCCCTGATGCATTGATTATATCGGCTCTACAGTTAGACTTCACACAGCTTGAGAGGCTAGCTGTTGAACTGGGCGCATTCCCAGAAATTGATCTAGTGCAGCTCGATGCCCAATGGATTAGACGACTGCAGGGATTCACGCAGCTAATAAAAAAATTCGGCCTTTTAATCGGACTAGCAGCGCTTTTGGGCTTCTTTTTAGTAATAGTCAACACGACAAAACTTATCGTCCAGCAATCAGAAGATGAAATTCGAGTGTTAAAGCTCATTGGCGCTCCAGACACCTTTATTTTGAGGCCTTTTCTTTATAGCGGCTTAGCCTATGGGTTTTTTGTGGCAGTTTTAGCATTTATTCTGCAGTTTGCGATTATCGCTGCGTTTGGCAGCTTAATTGACGAATTTTTGTTGAAATACAATGCATCCTTGCCTGCGCAGGTCGACTTTAGCCTAGGGTTTACGTGGCTTTTGTTTTTGTTATTAGCAAGCAGCTTTACTGGCTTGCTGGCAGCCGGAGTCTCCGCATATCAAGAAATTCTGAAGCTAGAGCCCTAAAATTGAGAGGAAAAAGCTCTTTAGTTGATGAATACCATTGTTTTTTTAAAAATAATCACAATAATTACCCTTAGCCCGAGAACTAAACGTTGATCTTAGTGGTCTACAGGTATTGAAAGACAAAAACAGATTTAGAGCTCCGGAATCGACATTTTTGCCTCCAGATGGCTAAATGAAGCAATAAATGCTATCATCTGTACTTTAAGTTAATCGACTAACGTGCTTAAACTCGTGATCGAAACGCGCCTTTAAGCCACTTTGTCAAACAAGTTGGTAAACAGTAAATTGACTATGAATACTTTAAAGAATTTACAGGTTATTGACCCTACCACTCCGGGTCGCGATCTCACCGCCTATATTGCTTCGGTAAATAGTATCGCCGTGCTCACTCCTGAATTTGAACGGGAATTGGCCAATCAGTATTATTATGAAGACAACGTCGACGCCGCTCGCCAATTGGTTATGGCGCATCTTCGGTTTGTTGTGCACATGGCAAAAACTTTCTCTGGCTATGGTTTGTCACAGGCCGATTTAATACAAGAAGGCAATGTTGGCTTGATGAAGGCTGTGAAGCGCTTCAATCCCGAGTTTGGGGTTAGGTTAGTATCCTTTGCCGTGCACTGGATAAAAGCTGAGATGCACGAGTTTATCTTGCGCAACTGGCGCATAGTCAAGGTTGCAACAACCAAGTCTCAGCGGAAATTGTTTTTTAATCTACGCAGCTCAAAGAAACGCCTAGGCTGGCTAAATAACGTCGAGGCCCAAGCTGTTGCGGATGATTTGGGAGTAGACGCCAAAGTTGTTAGGCAAATGGAAGGCCGAATGAGCGGTTACGATACCTCGTTCGATGCCGAGTCTGACAGCGATGATGACGCCGTATATAGAGCTCCAGCCTACTATTTAGAGGATCAAAGCTCTGATTTAGCTACCGGGGTCGAGGAAGACCAATGGGGAGAAATTACGAGCCAAAGCCTGCACAGCGCTATGTCAGGACTTGATCATCGCAGCAAAGATATCTTGCAAAGTCGCTGGTTGACCGACGACAAGGCAACTCTTCATGAGTTGGCGGATCGCTACAGTGTGTCGGCCGAGCGCATTAGACAGCTTGAGAAAAATGCTATGAATAAAATCAAAGCAAAGATGCAAGCGTAAGTTTTTGTTTACGTAAAGCCGCGATAGTCTCGCGGCTTTTTTTTGTCAGAAAATCATCTCTCTATTCATGCTTCGTAAACGAAGCGGTTCAAAATGCCTTCCCTATGACTAATATCTTTATACTTGCTGCTGCAATTAACGGCTTTCTGTCTGTTGCGTTGGGCGCTTTCGCTGCTCACGCCTTAAAAAACATCATTGAAGCCGATCTTCTGACGACATTTCAAACGGGTGTCCAATACCATATAACCCATAGTCTGGCGCTTTTCGGTATAGCTATTCTGACTTTGCACGCGCCAAATAGCATGCCACTTAAAATTGGCGGCTACATGTTAATTGCTGGAATCTTGTTTTTTTCTGGCAGCCTTTATATTCTCAGCATTACCGGTATTCGCTGGCTAGGCGCAATCACACCTATCGGTGGCGTTTGCTTTCTTATTGCCTGGGGCTGCTTATGTTGGTTTGCCCTCAGTACCCGACTTCCACTCTAGACAGCGGGAGAACTGTTGGAAGAACTGTTGGAAGAACTATAGGGGAAGCTAAACTGATAGGTTTTTCCAGCAAAGCGCCTAGCTAAGCACCCCAGTGCAAGTGCAACCTCTGTCACTGGCTATACTTTTTTCTGGGGCAATTTCTTGCACAATTTCTAAGCGATTAGTGAGCAATGAACGCATATACAATAAGTTTTCCCTAACTGACCTACTGGTAACTCAATCCCGTGACCGATATCGAACACCCCGACCATAACCGCCCGCTTAGAAGCTTTGTCATCAGAGCTAGTAGGCTTACCGCCGCCCAACAGAAAGCACTTGATACTTTGTGGGAAGGCTACGTTGTTCCTTTCCAGAATGAATTGTTGGACTTAAACGAAATCTTCCCAAACCAAAATCCCGTCACTGTGGAAATTGGTTTTGGGATGGGGGATTCCTTACTCGAAATGGCGATAGCGCAACCTAACGCAAACTTTTTGGGGATGGAGGTTCATCGACCTGGCGTTGGCAAGCTTCTTCACGGGATCGAAGAGAGTGGAATCAAAAATCTTAAAATAGTCAGTCATGACGCCGTTGAAGTATTGGAGGTTGGCTTGGCCATCGAATCTATAGACCGGTTGCTGATTTACTTTCCTGACCCTTGGCACAAAAAACGACACAATAAACGGCGACTTATCCAAAGCCAATTTGTTCAACTAGCTCGGTCGCGTCTAAAAATCGGCGCTGAAATTCATTTAGCCACCGACTGGGAACACTACGCTGACCATATGATGGAAGTCATGAGTGACGCCGAGGGATTCGAAAATAACATGGGCCTGCAGGGCAATTGGAAAACACCCGATAGGCCAGAAACGAAATTTGAGCGGCGCGGAATAAAGTTAGGCCACGGCGTATGGGACTTACTGTTTAAACGTTTAACCTAAAACCAGAAGCGGTGCTCATGGTCTTTAAGCCATTTCACGTATTCTTTGTGGTTTGGGCAAACTGACTCAACCAAACCCCAGAACCTGCTCGAGTGATCCATATGGACCAAATGGCAGACTTCATGAGTGATCATGTAATCTATAATGCTGTAGGGCGCCAACATGATCATCCAGTTGTATTGAAGGATTCCGGTGGAAGTGCAGTGACCCCATTTTGTCTTCGTCTTACGAAGCTTAATTTGAGTAATTTTATGACCCACTCCCAAATGTTCGGCGAGACCCTTAGCGCGAGGAATTAGATAGTCGCTGGCTTTTTTTATCAGGAACTCCTCAACCTGTTTCTGAGCTTTTTCAGTGTTAAGCTTATGGCCTTGAATGACAAATTGATCGCCTGAAACTAGAACTCGCTGTTTCTGCCCTTCTTTGAAAACGATTGTCAGCTCTCTAGCCCGGTAAAAGATTTTTCCGCCTTTCTCTACTCGCAGTAATTCTTTATCTCTTAGTGACTCCTCGAAGAGCCGGTTCTCTATCCATTCCCTGTTATCGCTAACAAACTTAGCGACCTCACGCTTACCAGCTCCATAGGGACAACGTACAACCACCTTCTCATGAGAGATATAGATCCCCAAAGTTTTGCGTTTGCTGCGTTGAATTTCACATTCGAAAGGTGGACGAGCTTGGTTACTTCCCGAGCTAATATTTAGAGGGACTATTTTTGACATATAGCTGCCCCATCAAGGTTTTCTTGCAATGATATTCGCAACAGCTCGCCTAGGCGAACATAGCTCGCCTTCAAAATAGTGCAAAATTTCCCAACCTTTAAATACATCTTTAAGCTCATTTGGAAAAAGAAGATAGGACAAATTATTGGGCCGCCCAAATTGCCGATTATCCAACGTAAATGTTTCATAGTAAATCAGCCCACCGGAGATAACCGCGTCCCTTATCGACTCAAGACCTGGACGGTATAAATAGTTGAATACAAGGCAAGCATCAAACTTCTTTTGAGCCAATGGATCAGATTCTGATTTTTCTAAATCAACCAGCCAAGCATTCCCAAGCAATTTCTCCTGCTCGAGCGTTGCAGAGATAGCGCTTAGTTTCACTTCATCGCAATCAGCGAAAGTGACGGGGATATCGTACTTCGCCAGTTCAAGGCCGTTGCGGCCACAGCCGCAGGCTAAATCCAATACACCGTAGTTCATTGAAAGCTGTTTCAGTGGATCTAGGTTTTCGACCAATAAGCTAGCAGCATGAGCCATTGAATGTGCCAAGAATTTACGGATAATGGCTAGTCTACACACGCACACCTTGGATACTACTAATTTAGTATCGGACTTCATCAAATGACTAATCCTACACCAACCAAAGATCGTATTTTTGCAAAACAAATGGCAGCCGGCGACTTCGCTTTTGATGATAACGTAGCGGGGGTTTTCGAGGATATGATTAACCGCTCCGTTCCCGGCTACAGCACGATTATCAATATGATTGGAGTCTTAGCACAGCGCTATAGCCAAACGGACTCTAAACTCTTTGATCTAGGCTGCAGCTTAGGTGGAGCTACCTTTGCCATGGCGTCCAAACTTGAAAAACAGAACTGCTCCATTGAAGCTTTAGACAATTCAGAAGCCATGGTTTCGAGGCTAAAGAAACGAGTAGCATTGGACCCAACGATGGATGCGGTGATCAATTGCCACTGTAGTGACATACTGACCTTCCCAATCGAAAATGCCTCGGTTGTTGTACTTAACTTTACCCTTCAATTTATTCCCATGGCGGACCGTATTGGGTTGCTGCAAAAAATCTACGAGGGTATGAGGCCAGGCGCGATTCTAATCATTTCAGAAAAAATTATTTTCCCTGATGAAACACTTAATCAGCTTTTCATTGAGATGTACCATTCTTTTAAGGAAAGTATGGGATACAGTAAACTTGAGATCAGCCAGAAACGAACGGCTCTGGAAAACGTACTAATACCTGAAAGTCTCGATTCTCACCGATCACGCCTCAATGATATTGGTTTTCACTCGTTTGATGCTTGGTTTCAATGTTTCAACTTTGCCTCTATGGTTGCGTTTAAATAATCCTATGAAAGACTTACAAAACTTAGCGAATAATATCCGCAACAGCGCCCTAGCTCCGCTACTACCCTTTTTAGAAGAGAGCTTTATCGCTAATTTAAATCATGGCGACCTAAAACGATGGCTTCAAACTATCGAAAACGCACCTGACCTAACTCCGAGCTCAATTGACCTTGGAGGTATAATAACCATTGGCAGCAGTTCGGATGCCAACAGCGCAGACCTGGCCGCTTTAAACTCGATCCTTACCGAGTTTATTCCCTGGCGAAAAGGACCTTTTAATCTGTTTGGCATCGAGCTGGACACCGAGTGGCAGTCGAATTTGAAATGGACTCGATTGCAAGATGAAATCGCGCCGTTAAATGACCGCCAAGTTCTCGATGTTGGTAGCGGTAATGGTTACTATAGTTTAAGAATGATCGAAGCCGGCGCCAAGCAAGTGATAGGAATTGATCCTCATCTAGCTTACGTGATCCAGTTCTGGCTACTTAAGAAGTACATTCCCCACATCGATGCCTATGTGCTGCCTCTCACCCTGGAGCAAATCCCAAGTTCGCTTCCCTTGTTCGATACGGTCTTCTCAATGGGCGTGATTTATCACAGACGCTCTCCAATTGATCACTTGATGCAACTGAAATCTTGCCTTAGCCGCGGCGGGCAGCTAGTTATTGAGTCAATAATTGTCGATGGAGAAGAAGGCTATAGCCTAACTCCTGGAAAGCGCTATGCTCGGATGACCAATGTGTGGTTCCTACCTAGCATTCCCACGCTCATGAATTGGCTTGTCAGATGCGGATACGTTGATGTTAAGCTAGTTGACGAAAGCACAACCAGTTGGAATGAACAGCGCAAAACCCAATGGATGCCTTTCGACTCTCTCGATAACGCACTGTTGCCTGACGATCCTTCAAAAACGATTGAGGGATACCCAGCACCTAAGCGCGCGGTGATTACAGCGACAAAGCCATAATCCCGCAGTGACACATCACTAACAACTCCCATTCTTTCGGATCAAATTGAGGTGCAACAATATTTTTGTCGTTGACCTTAGTTTACAATTACGATATTCATACGTTAGATCTAGATAGGGTCAACTGTAATTCTATCCACATTTATTTATACAATAATTATAAAGAGAATAAACGATGGCCAGACCACTACGAATCGAATATCCCGATGCCATGTATCATGTTTCAAACTATGGTGTTGGCACTCAACGCGTGTTTCCATCAGCTCAATATTTTGAAGCTTTTATCGAAGGCCTAATTGAAACGTGCTCGCGGCTAAATGTTGAAGTTCATTCATATTGCCTGTTACGAGATCAATATCATTTGGTCATAAAGACGCCTGAAGCCAACTTAAGCCGGTTTATGCGACAGGTAGATGGTCTTTACACTCAACAATTTCAGCGCATGAAAAAGTCAAATGGCTCACTTTTTAAAGGTCGTTATAAAGCGGTTCTAGTTCAGGCTGATAATTGTTTATTGCCTCTATCACGTTTTATACATAGCAAAGTCAAGCCATCCCAGCTCGATACCTATCCTTGGAGCAGCTATGCCAAGCTCATTCAAAAAGCTAAACCTCCGGTATGGTTTAATAGAGATGAAACTCTAAAGCAGCTTAATTCGCCGGCAACCAAATATGCTGCAGCCTATCAGAGCTATGTTTCGGAGGGGGTTGATGAAGAATTAGCTCATTTTTATGGAAAAAAGAACCTTTCTTCCATAATGGGCGATGACAAATTTAAGAAAGCGGCTTCTAAGAAAAAGTCGGCAACTGCTGCAAGAGGTGTTTCGCGCGGCGCTAATGCCAAGTGGCGCCCGTCGTGCAAAGAAATTATCACCGCGGTAGCCAAACACTTTAAAGTATCAGAAGACAGTATCTACAAGGCCGCTCGCGGGCCCGGTTCTAAGAACGTGCCAAGATGGGTAGCGATGTACCTATGCCAAGAATTGTCTGCTGTGACCCTTCAGTCCATTGCAAAACTGTTTAAGTTAAAGCGCTATGGAACAGTATCCACTACCGTAGGCAAGCTCAAGAAGGAATTTACTGAAGACGCGAAGCTATTAGCAAGCACTGAGAAGCTGATCAAGGCGCTAAGCAAAAATAAATGAATACGATTGATGATAAATGAGGACGAAAGAGACCCTTAGAGCCAGTTTGTCCAGAATCGAAAAGAAAACGAAAAAGCCGGCTCTTGGTATCAAGAGCCGGCTTTTTCGTTTAACTAAGCCAATCTAGTGCAATAAAACTACTTGATCTTAGCTTCTTTATACATAACGTGTTTGCGGACAACTGGATCGTATTTCTTGATTTCCATTTTGTCAGGCGTAGTACGCTTATTTTTGTCAGTCGTGTAATAGTGGCCAGTTTTGGCACTTGATACTAACTTAATCTTATCTCTCATGTTAAATCTCCCAATTTCCGCGAACTCGGATTAAACCCGAACTCCATTGTTGCGGATGTTTGTCAACACAGCGTCGATACCGTTTTTGTCGATAATACGCATGCCTTTAGTAGACAAACGCAGTTTCACAAAACGCTTCTCTGACTCCACCCAAAATTTATGAGTATGGATGTTTGGCGAGAATCGACGCTTAGTTCGGTTATTCGCGTGGGACACATTGTTTCCGGCTACTGGCTTTTTACCAGTGACCATACATATCCTGGACATGTCGCTGCCTCATTGTTAAATATTGTAAAGAATGACTGACCCCGTAACTAAGTTCTTACAAGGCCAAAAAAGAGCTGCGTTTTATACCAGAACACCTTTCCAATAGCAACCATAAGCTTAAACTAAATAATCCAACCCTAAGCTTATCAAGAGCTTACATCAGACCTCTTTCTGCCAGCGAAGTGATATTAGGGTCTCCTATGATTAAGTGGTCCAGCACTCTTACGTCAATTGTGGCCAAAGCCGACTTAAGTTTTGCCGTGATAGCGATGTCTGCCTGGCTTGGCTCAGCAATACCAGAAGGGTGATTATGAGCAAATATTACCGCCGCGCTACCGTACTTTAAACACTTTTTAACCACTTCCCGTGGATAAACGGCCGCACCATCAATTGTGCCACTAAACAGCTCTTCCACGACAATTAGCTGATGCTGAGAGTCTAGAAATAAACAGCTGAAAATCTCTGAATCCAGTCCTTGGTATTTTGCCTTTAGGTACTCTTTAGTATGGCTAGCGCCGTTTAAGACCTCGCGCTTTTTTAAAGACTCCAATCTGCAGCGATTACCTAGCTCTACAATTACCGCTAGGCGGGCATATTTCGATTCGCCCAGTCCTTTAACGCCACAGATTTCATCCCTAGAGGCCCCGAGCACCCCGCGCAGGCCATCGAACTCAACCAGCAGCAAACGGGCCAATTCCATCACGTCCAGGCCTTTAATCCCTGACTGAAGAACGCAAGCGATGAGCTCTGCATCCGAGAGCTTGTCTGCCCCGAATGAAATTAATTTCTCTTTTGGCCTCTCTAAGAGAGGCCAATTAGAAATATTCACATGTCATTCCTCTTTGAAAATAGATAAGAGTAGACGCTTAAAACACAAGGGCAAAACAAGTGCTGAAATTGCTTAACCATAGCCTAACTGCTAGTCTGTATTCCCGTTTTACATAGCCTGTCCAAGCTTTAAAACTATGCTGAGCCTCTCTAATAAGCGAATCCTCTTAGGGATAACCGGCGGGATTGCCGCCTACAAATGTGCTGAACTTACCCGACTTTTTACTAAAGCCGGGGCCGACGTTCGCGTAGTAATGACAAAAGCCTCAACAGAATTTGTGACCCCGTTAACCATGCAAGCATTGTCTGGTAATCGGGTCCAACTAGATTTGCTCGATGCAGAGGCAGAGGCAGGCATGGGCCATATAGAGTTGGCTCGCTGGGCAGACTTAATCCTCGTAGCACCGACCACAGCGGACGCCATGGCCCGTTTAGCGAACGGCCATGCCAACGACCTACTAACAACACTCGTCCTAGCAGCACCGGCTACAGTGGCCCTCGCCCCTGCTATGAATCAAGGCATGTGGGCCGATCAAAGCACTCAGGCTAACTTAGCAACTCTACAGCAGCGTGGTTTTCACATATTTGGCCCGGCGGCAGGTGAACAAGCCTGCGGTGATATCGGCCTTGGTAGAATGCTAGAGCCCTTGGAAATTGCCAAAGCCTGTGCCGCACTTTTTGAAACAGGCAAACTTGCAGGGAAACACGTTGTGATTACCGGCGGACCAACAAGAGAAGCCTTAGACCCTGTTCGCTTCTTAACTAATCACAGTTCAGGGAAAATGGCTTATGCGTTGGCGCAAGAAGCATACAGCGCTGGTGCCAAGGTCACTTTGATAAGTGGACCGGTGAACTTACCCAAACCTGATGGAGTTATTCGTATTGATGTAACAACGGCCTCGGAAATGTTGGCGGCTAGTCTACAAGCTGTTGACGATGCAGACATTTTCATCGGCGTGGCTGCAGTCGCTGATTACCGCCCTGCAACGGTTGAAACCACAAAAATTAAAAAGAAAAGTGACCAGCTAGAAATCCTGCTAATTAGAAACCCAGATATAATCAGTGAAGTTTCTAAATTGCCGAAGCGCCCGCTTGTTGTTGGTTTCGCGGCCGAAACTGAGAACATACTCGAAAACGGCACAGCTAAATTGGAGAAGAAAAATCTCGATCTGCTATTTGCAAACAATGCAGTCGAAACCTTCAATAATGACAATATCACCGTAACGGCTATTTCCAAACAAGGAAGCCAAGAATTTCCAACCTCAAATAAAAACGTAGCGGCGAGGCGTATGCTCTCTCTAATTTCTGATCGATTGAACTAAAACCTTATAGAAGATTCAGTCCATGCTTGAAAATAGCGGCCCTTTTACAGAGGAAAGTGACCTCCATACACCATTAATTCCTGCCACAATATTTAGAGCCTACGATATACGAGGTATCGCAGGCTCAGAATTAACTTCCGATATTGTTGAACTTATCGCTAAGGCAATCGCCTCAGAAGCACTCGACATTGGTATCGATACGCTTTTAATAGGATCTGACGCCCGCTTATCTAGTCCTGTACTGGCTAAAGCATTAATTAAAGGTGTTTTAGAAGCCGGCTGCAACGTAATCGACTTAGGGTTGATTCCAACGCCCATGCTTTATTTTGCAACTCATACTTGCCAAGCCGCTTCTGGGGTTATGCTCACAGCAAGTCACAATCCGGCTAATTATAATGGCTTGAAAATTGTGTTTAACAAAACTTGCCTCGCCGAAAATCAAATTCAACAGATCAGATCTAGGGTCGACTCAGGCTACCTAAGACACGGCTCTGGTCAATACATCGAACTGGACGCATCAGAAAGCTATTTAGCCGCTATTTGTTCCAGAATAAAGCTCAGCAGGCCTTTGAGGCTAGTCATTGACTGCGGCAATGCCGTTCCAGGGCTTATTGCACCGCTACTTTTTAAACGCCTGGGCTGTGACGTCATACCGTTGTTTTGTGAGCTCGATGGTTCATTTCCAAACCATCACCCCGACCCAACAAACCCCAAAAACATGAAGCAGCTTGCCGACCAAGTTGTTCTGCAAAAGGCAGACCTCGGCATCGCTTTTGATGGTGATGGTGATCGACTTGGATTGGTCACCAACAAAGGTGAAACCGTCTCAACTGATAAGCTGCTGATGTTGTTAGTTAAATCAATTGCACCGCTTTACCCTGGCCAGCCCATAATTTTTGATGTGAAAAGTAGTGCTGCATTAGGTCAACTTATTGCTGAACTTGGCGCTGTACCTGTGATGCACCGCAGCGGCCATTCGTTTATGAAACAGAAAATGCTAGAGACTAATGCGCCCTTAGGAGGCGAATACGCCGCCCATGTTTTTATCAAAGACCGGTGGTTTGGCTTTGACGATGGCCTTTACGCGGCAGCAAGAGTTGTTGAATCAATTAGTCAGCAAGGCCATTCGAGCGCGGTTGAATTCGCATCTTATAAAACACCCATAAGCACCGATGAAATATCAGTAGCGGTAAGTGATGAAGATAAGTTTGAGCTAGTTGCCCAGCTTCAACACAATGCCGACTTTCCCAATTCTAAAATAATTCTTCTTGATGGACTGCGAGTGGAATTTGAGTTTGGCTGGGGGCTAGTCAGAGCCTCCAATACCAGCCCTGCCCTATTACTCCGCTTTGAAGCTAATACAGATGAGCAAATCGAGTTTATTAAGGCTCAATTCAGGGCTTTGCTCCTGTGTGTAGATAAAAAATTACACTTAAACTTCTAGATTTTTGACTTGATCGGCCGATTACATTGGCTTAGCTAGTTACTAACTGCTAACTAACCCGATTTTTCGCTTAAGGCCGACCCATGTCTCTTTCGCTCGATAGTGCCAAAAATATCGCTAATGTCCTCACTATGGCTTTGCCCTATATCCAGAAATTTACCGGCAAGACCGTGGTCATCAAATATGGCGGCAATGCGATGGTCGATGCGCAGCTCAAGCAAGGTTTCGCAAGAGATATTGTTTTAATGAAACTGGTCGGCATGAACCCAATAATCGTTCATGGCGGTGGCCCGCAAATAGGCAATCTTCTAAAGAAGCTTAATATCGAGTCCAGCTTTGTAGATGGGCTTCGGGTAACCGACAGCCAAACTATGGATGTTGTAGAAATGGTTCTTGGGGGGCTAGTAAACAAAGAAATCGTCAGCTTACTTAATCGTAACCAAGGCAAAGCGTTTGGGGTCACAGGTAAAGATGGTAATTTGATAAGGGCTAGAAAGCTTAAGTTGAAAAATGTTGGCGATAAACCCGCCCTTGATATCGGTCAGGTGGGAGAAGTCGTTAAGATTAACACGGAGATACTTGACGTAATGAAAGACAGTGATTTCATCCCCGTGATTGCCCCTATCGGCACCGATGAAAACGGCGAAAGCTACAATATTAATGCTGACTCTGTCGCCGGTGAGCTTGCCCGAGTGCTGGGAGCTGAAAAACTGATATTGCTTACCAATATCTCTGGGGTTCAAGACAAGGACGGCAATGTTCTAAGCGGCTTAAGCATTAAACAAGTTGATGATCTAATTGCCGATAATACATTACAAGGAGGCATGCTTCCGAAAGTAGAGTGCGCATTGAATGCTGTAAAGGGCGGAGTTAACAGTGCACACATTATCGACGGACGAGTAGAGCACGCTGTATTGCTTGAGATATTCACTGACGAAGGTGTCGGCACGCTCATCACGGCAGACGGTTTACACAAGTAGAATCCGCTTTCAATCTAGCCGCCCAGTCGAATTTGGGCATCGCTTAAAAGATGTGTAACGATTATGGAAAACAGCATAAAGATCTCAAGAAAAGACCAAATTCTTCAAGCCCTCGCTCGTATGCTTGAGGCCGCGCCTGGAGAGCGAATTACGACCGCAGCACTTGCCAAAGAAGTTGGTGTCTCAGAGGCTGCGCTCTATCGTCATTTTCCGAGCAAAGCACGCATGTTTGAAGGCTTAATCAAGTTTATTGAGGACACCCTGTTTCTTCGGATCTCAAGAATTCTAAGTGAAGAAAATAGCGCAGAAATTCGCTGCCATAAAATTCTCACACTGCTACTTACTTTCTCAGCCAAAAATCCCGGAATGACCAGATTACTCACCGGCGATGCATTAGCGGGGGAAACTGAGCGCCTTCGAACACGTATTGCACAGTTTTTTGGACGCCTAGAATCTCAATTAAAACAGGTACTGCGAGAAGCCCAAATCCGCGAAAACCTTAAACCCACAGCTTCGCCTAACGCACTAGCAAACCTTCTTCTAGCTTCTTGCGAAGGCAGACTAGTACAATTTGTCAGAAGTGAGTTTAAGCAGTCGCCGTTGGAAAACTGGGATATCCAGTGGGAGTTTCTAAACAGAAATTTATTTACTCCTTATAATCTTGACGCAAATGCCAGCGGCGAGGCTGATGAGCATGCATCAGTTTAGACTGATGCCAGTCTCAATTCACACCGTATTCACTGCGATAACTTTTGACTGCGTTTATGTAGATCTGAAAATGCGGATCGCTTGCCTGAGCTAAATAATCAATTATGTTTTCTAAGTTAATAATACTGATGACGGGCACTTGGTAGTTTTCTTCAATCTCTTGAATCGCCGATTTGGAGCCAGTGCCTTTTTCTTGTCTATCCATAGCCACAGCGATGCCGCATAGAACAGCACCATTGTCTGCCAGAATTTCGGCCGCTTCTCGAATTGCAGTACCCGCAGTAATCACATCATCAATGACGAGAGTTTTACCGGTCAACGCGGCCCCAACAATAGTGCCACCTTCACCGTGATCCTTGGCTTCTTTGCGATTGAAGCAAAAAGGCTTATTGATTCCCTGATTGGTTGCTAACGCCATCGAAGTAGCAGTGGCCAGCGGTATACCTTTGTAAGCCGGGCCAAAAAGCACATCGAAATCTAACCCAGAAGAGGCTATAGCATCGGCATATGAGTTTGCCAGAAAGGCTATTTTCTCACCGGTATTAAACAGGCCCGCATTAAAAAAATACGGGCTCACCCGGCCAGATTTGAGTGTAAATTCCCCGAATTTTAAAATTTCATGATCAACTACAAAGTCTAGAAAATCAGATTGAAACTGACGCATGATTTCTCCCTAACTGCTTTATAAATCTAAGGCTTTCTTTTGGTGGGCGAAAAGTTCTTGGATGCCATCTTCTGCCAATAAAACCATTGCATCTAGTTCGCTGCGCTTAAAATCACCGTCCTCACCAGTTCCTTGCAGTTCGATAAACCCTCCCGATTCAGTCATGACTATATTCATATCCGTTTCAGCGGTTGAATCTTCTGCATAATCTAGATCGAGAACCGGCTGCCCTTTCCATATACCGACAGACACTGATGCGATCATTTGCTTGATCGGACTTGCTTTTAGCTTTTTGGATTTTACCAAAAAGTCTATGGCATCGATAAGCGCAACACAGCCGCCGGTAATCGATGCTGTGCGAGTGCCTCCATCTGCCTGAATCACATCACAGTCAATTTTAATCGTATTCTCACCCAGTTTCTTCATATCTACCGCGGCACGAAGGGACCGACCAATGAGCCTTTGAATTTCTTGAGTCCGGCCTGACTGCTTACCTCTTGCCGCTTCTCTATCCATCCTAGAACCAGTAGAGCGAGGCAACATACCGTACTCTGCGGTAATCCATCCCTGCCCAGATCCTTTAAGGAATCGAGGTACTGATGTCTCTACAGACGCAGTACATAGCACCTTGGTATCGCCAAATTCCACCAGCACCGACCCCTCTGCGTGTTTTGTATAGCGACGCGTCAGTTTGATCTCTCTTAGTTGTGAAGGCTCTCTGCCACTGGGACGGGTGGTAAATGTTGGTGAATCAGACATAAGGTTTTCCAAACGGATTAAAGAAGTATTAGTCGAGAAGTAAGATTATCCTTGAAATTCAATTCAATGGCGAGAAAGCAAATGCCGCTGCGTTTAACTCTTGGTTCAGTTAAAATAAACGAACACATCTATGGATGATTCAATATGACACACAGTATGACCGCCTTCTCGCGCCAACAAGTCAGCGCTGACTGGGGTTCGATCACCTGGGAGATAAGATCTGTTAACCATCGCTATCTAGAAACAAGCGTTAGGCTCCCGGATAGTTTCAGAAGCCTAGAAAATGCTGTTCGCGAAACACTCCGTAAAAAACTAAATCGCGGCAAAGTAGAATGCCAACTGCGTTATCAGTTTGTTGAACACCAGCAGTCAGAAATCAATCTGGACACTGATTTGGTCCGAAAACTCATTCGGGCCAACACTGAGCTTGAACAGATCACCGGACATTCCCAACACATTACCAGCAATGAATTGTTGAAGTGGCCCGGGGTTCTCAAGGAAGCACAGTTTGATACCGCCGACATAGAAAAACAGGCCCTTGCTGCCTTTAACCACGCCTTGGATGAACACATAACGAGTCGAGCTCGGGAAGGCGAGGCAATGAAAGGGTTTATTCAACAGCGGCTTGATTCTATAGCCGAAATCGTTGTCTCTATTCGAGCCAAGCTTCCTCAAATCCTGATGTTGCAGCGACAGTCCTTAGTGGCAAAAATCACCGAACTCAAGGCTGAAATTGAACCCATGAGGCTAGAACAAGAAGTCGCCTTGCTTGCCCAAAAAGCAGATGTCGATGAAGAATTAGACCGACTCGATGCACATTTAATCGAGGTCAAAAGAGTGCTGGATACCCAAGGCCAAAAAGGCCGACGACTAGATTTTTTGATGCAAGAACTAAATCGAGAAGCAAATACACTATCCTCAAAATCGATAGTGATAGAGACGACGCTAGATGCCGTCGAATTAAAGGTGCTCATTGAGCAAATGCGCGAGCAAATTCAAAACATTGAATAGCGGACTTCACTCCCGCTTGCTGTGATAGTTAAGGTAAACTTAAGTCATGACCAAAGGAAATCTCATTATAGTCACTGCCCCTTCGGGTGCAGGCAAAACATCGTTGGTAAAGTCGTTAGTTGATGGGGGGGACGATCTGTGTGTCTCGGTATCTCACACAACTAGGCCTGCACGGCCTGGCGAGAGCGATGGTATTAACTATCATTTTGTCAGCAAAGACCATTTCATGGACATGTTAGATCAAAGCGCTTTTTTCGAGAACGCTGAGGTGTATGGCAGCCACTACGGTACCTCAAAGATTTGGGTCGGGGAGCAGCTCCAAGACGGCAAAGATGTTATTTTGGAAATAGATTGGCAGGGAGCGCAGCAGGTACGCAAACTGAACCCCGAGGCTTGTTCTATTTTTATCCTACCGCCCTCCCTCGAAAGCCTCAGAGAACGGCTAGAAGGCCGAGGCCAAGACGACAAAGACACCATAGATAGACGAATGCGGCAGGCCGTTAGTGACATCACTCACGTTGCCGGAGCGGACTATATTGTTGTAAATGACGATTTTGATACAGCATTAGCCGATATGCGTGCGATTGTCAGGTCTTGGCGTTTAACGGTCATATCCCAGCAATTCAATAAGGCTGAATTGTTGACCAGCTTAGGCCACCGTGAGGCAATGCTTAAAAAACCCCTATAAAAGCTGCTTTTTGTGTTGAAATTCAGTAGAATCCCGAGCCCTTGGCATAGTCCAGAGAAAAACCTTCTCAACAGCCCATTTTGCTCTCCGATTTTGGGTATGGGAGCCACATTAAGGAAAGATCATGGCACGAATTACAGTAGAAGATTGCTTGGAAAATGTTGATAACCGTTTCGAACTAGTGATGGTGTCCAGCAAGCGAGCAAGACAGATTCAGACTGGCGGCAAAGATGCCTTGGTCTCTCTGGACAACGACAAACCTACGGTTTTAGCTCTACGAGAAATTGCTGATGGGTTTATCGACGCTAAAATATTAATTGAGAAGCCGAGTCTCGAGCTAGAGGACGTAGCTGAAGAACTGCATAGCGTTGATGCTGGTGCAGCTGAAACTGCCGCATTAGCGGAAGAAAGCACCTCGAAAGAAACTCCGCCAGCTGAAGACGCATAGGGTAGCTGGAACTTTAATTTGCAAATTGCCTCTGAGAAAACAATTGACTCTCTCGCCATCGATCTAGGTGGCTACCTTGGCAATGATCAAATTAATACCATTAAGCGAGCATATTTTTATGCCGAGCAGGCCCACGAGGGCCAGTTTCGGCGTAGTGGCGAAGCTTACGTAACGCACCCCCTCGCCGTTGCTTCTATACTCAGCGAAATGCACATGGACCCGCAGAGCCTTATGGCCGCGATGCTTCATGATGTTATTGAAGACACCGGAATCACCAAAACAGCAATCAAAGCACAGTTTGGCAATACAGTTGCCGATCTCGTCGACGGTGTCTCCAAACTTAATAAAATTAAATTTAGCAGCCGTGCCGAAGCTCAAGCTGAGAACTTTCAGAAAATGGCAATGGCGATGGCCAAAGACTTGCGCGTGGTTTTGGTAAAGATTGCCGACCGACTCCACAACATGCGCACACTTAGTTCATTGCCCCCTGATAAGCGCCGACGCATTGCCCGCGAAACACTCGATATTTATGCACCAATTGCCAACCGCTTGGGTATGAATGACGTTCGAATTGAGTTCGAGGAACTGGGCTTTGAAGCTTTATTCCCGATGCGGGCAAGAAGAATAAGCGCCGCCGTAAAAAGCATCCGAGGCAATCGCAGAGAAATACTCTCTCAAATTCAGACGTCCATTGAGGCCTGTCTCGAACGAGAAGAACTTCCGAGTAGAACGATTGGCCGCGAAAAGCATTTATTTAGCATTTATGAAAAAATGCGTAGCAAACGTAAATCTTTTTCAGAGATTATGGATGTCTATGCATTTAGAGTTATCGTCGACAAAGTTGATACTTGCTATCGAGTGTTAGGCGCTGTCCACAGCTTATACAAACCGGTACCTGGTCGGTTTAAAGACTATATCGCCATCCCGAAAGCAAACGGCTACCAATCCCTTCATACGACTCTTTTTGGTATGCATGGCGTGCCAATTGAAATTCAAATTCGGACCGAAGAAATGGAAGCGATGGCCAACAATGGTATTGCCGCTCACTGGTTATATAAATCCAGCGATGACCTGCCAAGTAACGCCCATGTGCGCGCTCGCGAATGGGTGCATGGGTTATTAGAGATGCAAGCCCGGGCTGGCAACTCATTAGAATTTATCGAGAATGTAAAGATCGATTTATTTCCCGATGAAATTTATGTGTTTACACCTAAGGGCACGATATTCGAGCTTCCTGCCGGATCAACGGCAGTAGATTTTGCCTATGCTATTCATACCGATGTTGGTAACTCTTGTGTGGCGTGCCGAGTAAGTAGACGCTTAGCACCCTTAAGCGAAACGCTTCAAAGTGGACAAACGGTTGAAATTATAACTGCGCCCGGTACCCAACCAAACCCAGCTTGGTTGAGTTTCGTGGTCACTGGAAAAGCCCGCAGTAATATTCGTCACTATTTGAAGAACCAAAAACATTCTGAATCAGTTTCTCTAGGCCGGCGTCTATTAAACAAGGCGTTAGCAGGATTTGGTAGCGAGTTAAATACAGTCAAGCAAGAAAATATAGATGCCGTACTTGCTCAAACCAGTCTTCAGTCTGTTGATGATTTGCTCGAGGAAATAGGGTTAGGCAATCGCATGTCCCACATGATTGCCCAGCGCCTTACCGCAATTGCAGGCGTCCCTGGCTCGCCTGAACTTCCCCATTCCGAGCAGCAAGGAACATTGGACATTCGCGGATCGGAAGGCATGGTGATGAACTTCGCGAAGTGCTGTCACCCCATTCCAGGTGACCCTATTGTCGGACACATTAGCTCCGGCCGAGGGATGGTTATCCATGCAGGTGGATGCAATAACATCGCAGATATCAGGGATAACACCGAGAAATGTGTAGCGGTAAGTTGGGACCCTGATGTACAGGGTGAGTTTATTGTTGAACTGCGAGTTGAGCTAGAAAATGAGCGGGGAATCGTCGCTAGCTTGGCAACCACAATCACGAGAGCAGACGCTAATATTGAAAAAATTAGTACGGTTGAGCGAGATGCTAGATTCAGCATCGTCAACCTACTAATCAACGTTAAGAATAGAATACACTTGGCACGAGTGATGAAAAGAGTACGGATAATCAAGGCTGTTTCTCGTGTTACTAGAGTCAAGAGTCGCAAAGTTAAGAAAGTGATAAAAAATACCATTGGCAGTCATTAGGCAGGAACATCTCTATGTCCAAATTTGAAAAAATATATACCGAAGCCGCACCCGCAGCAATCGGACCCTATTCTCAAGCAACTAAAGTGGGCAACACGGTATTCTTATCCGGCCAAATTCCCCTTGTACCAGAAACTATGGAAATAGTTGAAGGTGGCATTGAAGAACAAACCCATCAGGTATTTGCTAATTTGATTGCGGTAACAAAAGCCGCCGGTGGTGGCTTAGAGAACTTGGCTAAATTGACAATTTTTCTCACAGACCTAAATGATTTTGCTGTTGTAAATAAAATAATGGCAACATACTTTTCTGAGCCCTATCCAGCCCGAGCTACCATTGAGGTCAGCGCCCTACCTAAAGGTGTTACCGTGGAAATCGAAGCTATAATGGCTCTCTAGCACCACTGTATAAAAAACCATATACTGAGTGATCCTAAAGCGTATTAACGTACCTCACCAATAGACTCAGTCCGTGCTTATGCCGACAAGCCAAGCCCTGAATAATGTTAAGCTGACGTCGCTAAAAGGGGTTGGCCCTGCTCTTGCGTTGAAGCTAAACGAGCTGGGTATTCATAATGTCCAGGACCTTCTTTTCCACCTACCCTCGCGCTATGAAGACCGAACTCGCATACTTTCAATCCGCTCTCTAAAAGTTGGCCAGCTCGCTCAAATTCAAGGGGAAGTCGTTAAGTGTGCTGTCCAATTCGGCAAACGCCGCAGTCTTCATTGCACAATTACCGATAAAACAGGCTTTATAGGTTTGCGCTTTTTTCACTTTTCGGCGGCTCAGAAAAATGCCTTAGCAGCGGGCTGCGTAGTACGATGTTTTGGCGAAGTACGTTATGGGCGACATGGATTTGAGCTATATCATCCCGAATATAAGATTCTCAAAGACCCCATCAATGAACCCATCGCAGACACATTAACACCGGTCTATCCTGCCAGCGAAGGGCTTCAGCAAACCAGATTAAGAAGCATTATTAGTCAAGCCCGCGAACTTTTGCAGCGCTGCTCTATTGATGATTATCTGCCTCTAGACCTGCGCCAGCGATTTGGGTTTGCGCCGTTAGAAGAAGTTCTGAATCTGATACACCAACCATCCATTGATTCATCATCGCAGTGGCTTCTGCAAGAATCTAATCCAGGGCATAAAAGGCTAGCGTTTGAAGAATTGCTTTCTCACCGGCTATGTATGCGTTTAAGCCGAGTCACTTCAAATCAAAAGCTGGCTCCACAGTTGCAGCTCAACGGTCAATTAAGTCATGACTTTCTCGAGTTACTTCCCTTTACGTTAACAAAAGGGCAGCAGCTCGCCAGTCTCGACATCAATAATGACATGACCACCAGCCGACCAATGTTAAGACTTTTACAAGGAGACGTTGGTTCTGGGAAAACGGTAGTCGCGGCCTTATCTGCATTAAACGCCATTAATAACGGTTATCAAGTGGCTATAATGGCGCCGACAGAGATCCTCGCAGAACAACACTTTAGAAATTTTCAACAGTGGTTCAATGCACTCGGTCTTAATGTTGGCTGGCTAAGCGGGAAGATCAAAGCCGCCGCTAGGCGGAAACAGCTAGCTGAACTGTCATCAGGGGAAACACAGCTTTTAGTGGGAACTCATGCCCTGTTTCAAGAGGGGGTTATCTATAGCAGGCTGGGGTTAATCATAATCGATGAGCAACATCGTTTCGGTGTGCACCAGCGACTTGCTCTACGTGAAAAAGCCGCAAAAGACGAAATCACACCTCACCAACTTGTTATGACGGCCACGCCAATACCTCGGACGCTGGCCATGAGTGCCTACGCCGATCTAGATTGTTCAGTAATTAATGAACTGCCTCCAGGTAGAATTCCGATTAATACTGCCTTAATTTCAAATGACCGTCGCGATCAGGTGGTAGAGAGAATCGAAAAAGCCTGCAGTGCGGGTAATCAGGCCTATTGGGTCTGCACACTTATTGAAGAGTCCGAGGAACTTGAATGTCAGGCAGCCGAGGTTACCTGTCAGCAATTACGGGAGCAACTACCCCACTTGGTGATAGGTTTAATACATGGGCGTCTAAAACCCGCTGAAAAAGTCGCCATCATGGACTCTTTTAAGAATGCGGAGATTCATCTGCTGGTTGCCACCACAGTTATAGAGGTTGGAGTAGATGTGCCCAACGCCAACTTGATGGTAATCGAGAATCCGGAGCGACTTGGACTTGCCCAGTTACATCAACTTAGAGGCCGTGTTGGCCGGGGCTTAGTTGCGAGTCATTGCATTATGCTTTACCAAACGCCGCTATCCGAGCACAGCAAGAAGCGACTTATTGTCATGAGGGAAAGCACAGATGGGTTCTATATAGCGGAGAAGGATCTAGAGCTCAGGGGGCCAGGCCAAGTCCTAGGAACTCAACAAACCGGGATGATGAGCTTTAAAATTGCTGATTTATCAGTCGATGCCGACCTGCTGGATGACGTCCAAGCCGCTTCTGAAATTATAATGAGCGAACACCCTGAGATTATTGAGCCCCTTATCCAACGCTGGCTAGGAGGCAGTGAACACTATATTAACGTCTAACCCGACGACGAATTGGCCTCCCCTTATCTCTTCGTCTATTCCTTAAAGATATCTCACCGAATCAAGAATCCTATCTATACTTAGCATTGACTACGCGCAGTTGTGGTCAAAGACCTATTTACACCGTGTTACGTAACCCAAGGTAAGGACACGGCCAGCATCAATGCGCGTCCGCCAAACTAAACAACCTCTGTTAAGGATATAAATTGAATATCGAAGCCGCCGCCTCAATACCTTTGTCAGCTCAAAAGGAGACGATAGTTCGGTCGATCTTGCTACAAGACAAAACTGGCCGGGTTCAAGTTATTTTGGCGGAGCATTCTCTTTTAGATTTAAAAAGTATTAAAGAAAAAACCGGGCGTGACTTAATTGCTGTCAGCGCTGCCGAGCTGGAAGAATTTTATGCGTCTGAGCGCCTGACCAAGCTCAGCAACATACCGGAACTAAATAATGTAACCACCTTATTGGACCAAACTATCGCTGCAGATAGGTTGGTCATAATCTCCAGTGCTAACAGTGCCGGGGCTAAGCTTCTAGAGCTGGCGGTTTTGCAAAAAGATTTACTGGCTTTTAATCGGGATATGCTAACGCTTAAGTTTGCTATTGATCCGAGCAACCTATCCAGCACAGCGCCGAATCCAAATGAAGA
This sequence comes from uncultured Gammaproteobacteria bacterium, assembly GCA_913031035.1. Taxonomy (GTDB): domain Bacteria; phylum Pseudomonadota; class Gammaproteobacteria; order Pseudomonadales; family Pseudohongiellaceae; genus UBA9145. The sequence continues at coordinate 19,481 of CAJWGN010000001.1, read as the reverse complement.
TGCAAAGAGAATTGTCCATTCTCTAAGGACATTTACATCAGTTCGGATTAAACAGCGTTTAGAAGACACTCTTGAAATACCGACGCTGCCTGCCACAGCACAGCGCATTATAGAGTTACGAGTTAACTCAAATGCCGTGGTCAGCGACCTTGCGGATATAGTGGAATCAGACCCGAGCCTTGCGGCGCAGGTAGTAAGCTGGGCTGCTTCTCCCTATTATGCCGCTCCTGGAAAAATCCGCTCAGTGCAAGACGCTATCGTCCGAGTTCTTGGCTTTGACCTTGTGGGCAATTTGGCCCTGGGTTTGGCACTAGGTAAGACTCTGGAATTGCCCAAAGATAGAGTTGATGGGGTAACTCCTTACTGGCTCCAATCGATCTATTGCTCAACTCTTGTTGAAGCTATCGTGACGCTAATACCTCCGGAGATAAAGCCAAGTAAAGGCCTAACTTATCTATCGGGCCTGCTGCACAATTTTGGCTATTTAGTGCTAGCACATATTTTCCCTCCGCACTTTTCGCAAATATGCCGTTACATTGAAGCCAATCCTCACATAAGCCACATGGCGGTGGAAAACCACTTATTACAGATTACCCGGGAAGAAATTTGCCTGTGGCTAATGGACCTATGGAATATGCCTCCGGAGGTTAAAGCGACAATTCAATATCAGCATGATCCTAGCTACGACGGACCGCACTGTGCCTATCCCAATTTAGTTTTTATGGCCCTGCGACTCCTTAAGCAAAAAGGTATAGGGGATGCACCATTGGAAGAAGTGCCCGATGAATTGTTTGCCCGCTACCAGCTAAATCGCGACGATGTCATGGATAAACTCCACGAAGTCATCGAATCTGCAGAAGAAATATCATCAATTGCCCAAAGCTTCCCATCCTGAGACCATCTCAACTAACTAAGGGGGCTAGAGCTATATTTATCAGAGAAGCTTTTTACTCTCGACTGTTATTCTTTTATGCTATGCACCCTTAGCCTGAATCTAGGCTGGTTGCGATAAGTTGTAATGGATTCAATACGAAAACTGGTATCAAGATCTGACTTGTGGCTGAGGGCTAAATTCCCTGAGTTCCACAGTAAGCTGCCTGCGCTCATAGAACTAACCCGCATTAACAAACCTATTGGCATCACGCTTCTGCTTTGGCCGACAATCGGCGCTCTATGGATAGCGGCTGACGGCTTTCCAGATTTCAACCTGCTAATCATTTTTATACTCGGGACTGTCGTTATGCGCTCGGCCGGATGCTGTGTTAATGACTTTGCGGATTATAAAATTGATGACAAAGTTGGCCGTACCAAATCGCGCCCTCTCGCTAAAGGCTTACTAAAGCGCCAGGACGCTCTCTACTGTTTCATTTTCTTATCTCTGTTGGGTTTCATCCTAGTCTTGTTCACTAATCTAGAAACAATACTGCTTTCGTTTGGCGCTGTCGCCCTAGTCGCAGTTTATCCCTTCATGAAACGCTTCTCTAATTTACCTCAGGTAATATTAGGAATCGCTTTTTCTTGGGGGATACTGATGGCTTTTATGGCCCAAACAGCCGCCATACCACAAACAGCTTACCTGTTGTTTTTAGCCAATGTACTGTTGACGGTTGCTTACGACACAGAGTATGCGATGGTCGATAGGGAATTTGATTTGAAGATAGGGGTCAAGTCTACGGCTATACTTTTTGGAGATGCCGACAAACTTATTATCGGCTGTTTGCAGGTTTTATTTATCTTATCTATGTGGCTGGTGGGAGGACAACTGCAACTGGGTCTGCCCTATTATCTTTCTTTGATAGTCGCCAGTGCCTTGCTCATTTATCAGCAATTCCTTATCAGGGACCGGTTACCCGATCCCTGTTTTAAGGCTTTTCTAAACAACAATTGGGTTGGTGCGGCAATTTTTACCGGCACTTTTCTAAGCTTACTTTAACTTATACTTAGCTTTCGCTAGCTGCACCCAATGGTTTCTAGCCACCAGTGAACGCTTGAATTCCAGTCTGAGTTCTACCTAAAATCAACGCATGAATATCCTGCGTACCCTCATAAGTGTTCACGACTTCTAAGTTTTGCATGTGACGCATTACCGGATACTCATCTGAAATTCCATTTCCACCTAGCATATCCCGCGCTTCTCTAGCGGCATCCAATGCTTTCAAACAAGAATTTCGTTTCAGCAAAGAAATCAGCGCAGGAGCAAGTTTACCTTGGTCTTTTAATCGACAAGCTTGTAAACACCCTTGCAGAGCAAGACTAAGGTCTGTCTGCATTATCGCCAGCTTCTTTTGAATAAGCTGGTTAGCGGCAAGAGGCCGGCCGAATTGTTTTCTATCAAGAGTGTATTGCAAAGCAGAATGCCAGCAGCTCTCAGCCGCGCCTATAGCACCCCAAGCAATACCGAGCCGAGCCGAGTTAAGACAGCTAAACGGGCCATTCAGTCCGGATGCTAAAGGCAGCTTGTTTTCTTCAGGAACAAAAACCTCATCCATTACAATCATGCCAGTGGGTGATGCACGCAGTGCCAACTTGCCTTCAATTTTTGGCGCACTCAGGCCTTTCATGCCTTTATCAAGAATGAAGCCTTTTATAACTCCATCATCATCTTTAGCCCAAACAATGAAAACATCAGCAAAAGGTGAGTTGCTTATCCAGTTCTTGGAACCTGAAAGACTGTAGCCTCCACTCACTGAACGGGCTCGGGTAATCATTCCGCCAGGATCGGATCCATGATCAGGTTCGGTAAGCCCAAAACAACCAATATATTCACCTGTCGCCAGCTTAGGTAAGTACTTCTGCTTCTGTTCTTCACTACCAAACTCATTAATCGGATGCATCACCAATGATGATTGAACACTCATCATTGAGCGATATCCAGAGTCGATGGCCTCAACCTCACGAGCAGCAAGTCCGTAGCAAACATAGTTAACGCCAGCACAGCCATAGCCTTCGATGGTTGAGCCCAAAAGACCTAGCGCGCCCATTTCTCTGAATATTTCGGGCTCAGAGGTCTCGTTTCTATATGCTTCAAGCACCCTTGGTGCCAACTTTGCGTGCGCATATTGTTTCGCAGTATCGCGCACCAGACGTTCTTCCTCAGAAAGCTGCCCTTCCATGGAAAACGGATCTTGCCAGTTGAATGGTATATTGTCCGATCTGACAGACATGGATATCTCCTAAATTCACTTTCGCCTGGTGAATAGACCAGGCTCTCTCTAATTTTGCTAAATAAGCTTCGACCTAAACTAACTCTTGGGTCGGGGCCGCGATGCAGGTCAGCTACTTATATCAAGCGACCTTGAACAGACACCTATAATAGCAAATTGTTTGAATTTTCTCTAAAACCCATTGCCACTTTTGGCAGCGAATTGTCGACATCGCCTGTTAATTTGCATTCAGCGCTAATAACCCGAGATTCTCGGCGCCGATTTGCTAGAATACGCACCCATGGATGTTTCCCACATACTCGACTCTTTAAACGACGAACAACGCAATGCAGTTGCCAGTCCAACTAAAAACCTTTTGGTGCTCGCTGGTGCAGGCAGTGGTAAAACACGCGTCCTAGTCCACCGAATCGCCTGGCTGTTACAGGCAGAACAGGTTTCTCCTTTCGCAATTTTGTCAGTTACATTTACCAACAAGGCCGCACGAGAGATGCGCGGGCGAATTGAGTCTCTGCTAGGCCATTCTGCCGGCGGCATGTGGGTAGGCACTTTCCACGGATTAGCACACCGATTATTACGCTCTCACTGGCGCGAAGCTGGACTCGTAGAAGACTTTCATATTCTGGACTCAGATGATCAATTGCGTCTAATTAAGCGAATTAATCGCTCTCTTAGTATCGATGAAGAACGCTGGCCGGCAAAACAGTGCCAATGGTATATAAATGGTCAAAAAGATGAAGGGTTAAGAGCTAGCAATATCGATCATGAGAATGATGATTACATCAAAACCATGCTGGATATCTACCGCGCCTATGAAGATGCCTGTCAGCGCGGAGGAATGATCGACTTTGGCGAAATTTTGCTACGCGCACATGAACTTTGGCTGCGTAGCCCACAAATTTTAGACCACTACAGAGGCCGTTTTAAGCACATTTTGGTTGACGAGTTTCAGGACACGAACTCCATCCAATACGCTTGGCTTCGAGTATTGGCCGGAGATAAAAACAATTTGATGGTGGTTGGTGACGATGACCAATCTATCTATGGCTGGCGCGGGGCCAAAATTGAAAACATACAACAATTTAACACGGATTTCCCGGGCTCCGAAATTGTCCGGTTAGAACGCAACTATCGCTCCACATCTAATATTCTGAAAGCCGCCAACAGCCTTATTTCTAACAACCAAGGCCGGCTCGGAAAGAACCTATGGACAGACATTGGCGAAGGCGAGCCCATTAGTTTGTACGAGGCTTTTAACGAACAAGACGAAGCACGCTTTATAGTTGACCGCGTTCACGATTGGTTTAACGCCGGAAATCGGCGCAGTGATGCGGCGATTCTTTATCGCTCTAATGCTCAGTCCCGCGAACTCGAAGAAGCCCTAATCAGAGTAGGAATGCCTTACCGGATTTTTGGAGGGCACCGCTTTTACGAGCGCTTAGAAATTAAAAATGCACTCTCTTACCTGCGCCTCTTGGTTAACCGCCATGATGATACTGCGATGGAGCGAATCATCAATGTGCCCACACGGGGTATAGGTGGCAGAACCATTGACCTTATTCGAGATCTAGCTCGACGTGAAAACATTTCACTTTGGCAGGCCTGCATAGACAATGTTAATAATAAACTTCTAACGCCCCGCGCGACTAGTTCAGTTCTTGCATTTCTTGAACTTATTGATGTCATGGCAGCCGAATGTGAAACCCTGAAGCTACATGAAAAGGCTGAGCACATTGTTAACAATAGCGGCCTCATCCAACATCATGAAAAAGAAGGTGGAGAAAAAGCTCGCGGACGTATAGAAAATTTGGAAGAACTGGTTAATGCCGCGAGCAACTTCGATGAAGTAAGCGGTGACGAGGTAATCGATATCACGTCAAATGCAATGCTAGCGGCCTTTCTCGATAAAGCCTCATTAGATGCAGGCGACACTCAGGCAGAGGAATCTGAGGACGCTGTTCAGCTTATGACCTTACACACCGCTAAAGGCTTAGAGTTTCAATTAGTATTTTTAGCCGGATTAGAAGAAGGTTTATTCCCACATAAAATGTCTATGGACAGTTTGACCGGGTTAGAAGAAGAACGCAGACTGTGCTATGTAGGAATTACCCGCGCAAGAACAAAACTTTACTTAAGTCATGCCGAATCCAGAAGACTACACGGCGACGTTAACCTTTGCCGCCCCTCGAGATTCATTAAAGAAATCCCATCTGACCTAATAGACGCCATACGCCTAAAATCTACCATCACTAGAACATCCGCCGTCGGCTCACAGCTTAGCAGTGGAACAATAAGTCGAATGAGCGGCAATATCGAAGTACCCCAAACCGAACTATCTCTGGGTCAACGAGTTGCTCATGGAAGGTTTGGCGAAGGAGTGGTCTTAAACTATGAAGGACAAGGCCCCAACGCCCGTGTGCAGGTTAACTTTGACGACGTTGGCAGTAAATGGTTAGTGCTGTCCTATGCCAAACTAGAAATAGTTGGTTAGTTAGCACACAAGAAAAACATAAATCAAAAATATAGAAGAGAGACAAAAGAAAGCTAAAAGAAAAACTCTCCAAACCAGATGGTATTAACAGGTCAATTCCAATGAATAAATACGCAACGCTTAAAACACTGGTTAATTCATGCGTATTCTTCGTGTTAACGAGCTGTAGTGGCGAGCAAGCTAGCAGCCCAGTGGCGGCATCAAACACTCAGAGTTTTAGTTGGAAACTAATTACCTCTTGGCCTAAAAACTTACCTGCGTTAGGAACCAATCCAGAGCGCTTCGCCAATCTAGTAAGGGAGATGAGCGGAGGTCGTTTAGATATTCGCGTATACGGCGCCAATGAACTTGTTGGTGGCTTGGAAGTTTTCGATGCGGTATCCCAAGGAGTTGCCGAAATTGGCCATACAGCATCTTATTACTGGCAGGGAAAGATACCAGGCGCCCCATTTTTTTCCTCAATCCCATTTGGTATGACCGTAGTTGAGATGAATGCCTGGCTAACTTACGGTGGTGGCGACCAGCTTTGGAAAGAGGCTTATGAACCATTCGATTTAATTCCCATTCGCGGCGGCAACTCAGGCACTCAAATGTTTGGCTGGTTTAATAAGGAGATAAACTCACTCGCGGATCTGCAAGGCTTAAAGATGCGGATTCCCGGCTTAGGTGGTGAGGTTCTACGCCGTGCAGGAGCGACCCCGGTGACGATGCAGGCCAGCGAAGTGTTTACCGCCCTGCAAACTGGTGCCTTGGATGCCGCAGAATTCGTTAGTGCCTATAACGATTTAGCCGCGGGCTATCATACGGTAGCGAAGTACTATTATTATCCTGGCTGGCATGAGCCTGGAAGCGCATTAGAGACCCTTTTTAATAAAACAGCTTTTGAATCTTTACCAAATGATTTGCAGGCCATTTTGATGGCCGCAACAGAGGTGATGAATCAAGGCGTAATAGACGAAATGACTGCCGGTAACAGCGAATCTATGCAGGTACTTGTTGAACGCGAGGGAGTTGAGCTGAGAAAACTGCCTGAAGATGTCTTGCGTGAGCTAAAAAGAATTTCACAGGAAGTTATGGAAGAGCTCGCCAGTGAAGATGCAACAGCAAAAAGAATATATGAATCTTATAAGAGCTTTCAAGACACCATGCTCGACTATAAGTTAGTAAGCGAAGAAGCCTTTGACGATGCCAGAAGACTTTGAACTGGCAAGCGCATCAATCAAGAGAGTATTACTCGGGTAGCGATCTCTTCTTTGAATTACTGTCCAGTGCGACGAATACAAATACCCCGTCTGCAACTTTTTTTCTCATGCTTTCACCCACCAATAATGAAATCCACACCTGCACTTGAAAGTGCATAGAGCTAGTGCCCTTTTTTAGAAGCTTCGTGTAACAACCAACCGTTGACCCAACGGCTACTGGCGCTATAAAACTTACGTTTTGAATAGCAACGGTTGCACTGCGTCCCTTGGCGACACTTTTGGTGGCAATACCGGCCGCCAAATCCATTTGAGACACTAGCCGGCCACCAAAAATATCACCGTTGGCGTTAGTATCTCGGGGCATAGCGAGGGTTTGCAGTGCGAGTATACCCTCAGGTCTTTCAGTCTCTACCTCAGTTATCGTCATAGCTAACCTTAAGTGAATCCAAAAAATAGCCTAATTCCGTAATAGCTCAGGCAACCAAGTCACTATCCCCGGTTGCAGAGCTAATACACACAGTAACAGCAGCTGCAGTATGACGAACGGCACCGCACCACGGTAAATGTCACCGGTTTTAATTTCTGCTGGCGCTACGCTGCGCAAATAAAATAGTGAGAAGCCAAACGGTGGGGTCAAAAATGACGTCTGCAAATTAATCGCAATCATGATTCCCAGCCAAATTGGATCCAATCCCATACCTAGAAGTATTGGGCCCACTAGCGGCACGATCATAAAAGTGATCTCTATAAAATCTAGAATAAAACCCAGAAAAAAGATCAATAGCATCACCACAAGCATCGCGGTAAAAGCACCTCCCGGCAAACCGAGCAAAAGTGACTCAACCAGTTCATCGCCACCGAAACCTCTGAATACCGATGAAAAAATAGACGCACCAACGAGTATAAGATAGACCATTGAGGTGACTCGCATAGTCTCGATAGAAACTTCGTGAAGTACCTTAAAGTTTAGCCCGCCTCGCAGCAACGTGAGAAAAATAGCGCCAAAAGCTCCAACACTGGCAGCCTCTGTAGGGGTTGCTAGCCCACTGAGTATTGAGCCAAGGACGGCTACCATTAAAAATACTGGAGGTAGCAGACCCTTAATAAGTGCAAATATTATTGAAGCATCTTCTGCTTCATCATCACTTTTTTCCATCGCAGGTGCATCACTCGGCCGCAGAATCGCTGTCGCAAATATGTACATGGCATAGGAAAAAACCAGCATCAAACCTGGCACAATTGCACCAGCGAATAAGTCTCCAATTGAAATGAAATCAGGAGCAAAGTTGCCGCTGTTAAGCTGCGATTGCTGGTAGGCATTGGACATAACCTCGCCCAGCAGGACCAAACAAATAGAAGGAGGAATTATTTGCCCAAGAGTGCCTGTAGCGCAAAGGGTGCCAGCGGCTAAAGAGGGCTTGTAGCCAGCCTTTATCATGGTTGGCAGTGACAGAATCCCCATCGTAACAACAGTGGCACCAACGATACCGGTACTGGCAGCTAGAAGCATTCCAACCAAGACCACAGAAAGCCCCAAACCACCGGGCACTCCACGGAACACGATTGCCATATTTGAAAGCAAATCCTCAGCAATTTTGCTCTTTTCAAGCATCGCACCCATGAAAACAAAAAGAGGCACCGCATACAGATTTTGATTAATCAGGATCCCGTAAATTCTATTCGGAATAAGCGCAATAAAAGCCGAATCAAACACACCTGTTACGCTACCAACCGCCGCGAATATAAGGGAAACACCTGCCAATGAAAGGGCAACTGGATAACCCATCATCAAGACTAAGCAAATCGACGCAAATAAAATGAATGGTAAAGCGATTTCCATCATTTTGTCTTCACCACGGTGTTGATAGATTTGATTAGCTCAGAGATCCCCTGCAAACACAGCAGCGTTATCAAAATATAAATAGTAGACTTCAGCAAATAAACAAAGGGTAAGCCGCTGGTTTCAGGCGAGCTCTCCAATATTCTCCAACTAACAGAAACATAATCCCAGCTAGACCAAGCGACAAATGCCGATGTCACGAACAGAAAACAAACAACGCCAATAATGTCTACAATCGCTTTATTTTTATCGTTAAAATTACTGTAGAAAATATCAACACGAACATGCCCTTCTTCCTTAAGCGTGTAAGCAGCACCCAAGGTAAACACCAAGGCGTTTATGTACATGATGGATTCCTGCAGAGCTATTGACCCAATCTGAAAACCATAGCGAAGCACAACCACAACAAGCGTTATTATAACCATCAACAGCGATAGCCAAGCAGCGCTGCGGCCAATGAAATGATTGAGCCGATCGATAGCGTCAGACAGCTTTAGAAGTGAAGATAGACTCATGAAGAATTAGGACTCGGCGCTAATTTGGCCTTACTACAGCCTTATAAATGGATAATCTGCATACTGACCAACGCTTGTAATTATCATACACAGGGATTTTGCAGGGCGATTCAAAGGCTACAGCATAAACCAGGTTCGAATTAGCTGGTAACTCAGCACCACAAGACTGAGACTAAGCAGAATCATGAAGCTGCCGAGAAGCCAATATCCACCCCGGCGCAATGTAACTGACCAACGCTGACGATATCCAGCTTCTGGATTTGAAGCTGGAGGGATATTCTCAAATAGTACCGCAAAACAAACGCTGGCGGTCGCCCAAAATAGAACCACCAAGGACGGCATCATTAGCTGACGCCCCTCTAATACGGGAGACTCAAACAAACTTAAGCCAAAACCCATAAGCCCAGCAAAAGCTATCAACAGTAATAACGGTTTAAGTCGAGAAAAAACCTTTGCAATGGTCTGAAGACGCTCAAGCATGAGATAATCCTGCTCTTAAAGTGCGGAGCCAATTAAGGTTCAGCTGCGTTATTAACTTAACCCTACTATTCACTATAAATACGGCCATAGAAATCACTTATGAAAATAGACGTTCCTTTTCTCGCCGGCGCTGATCCAGAGGGTCAGCCGGTTTTTGAAAGTTTACAGGTTGAACCCTTCGGCGACGAGCAAGATGTCTACAGATTAGTCAAATCACCGCTTTTGACTCGTAATTTGGCCGCTGGCGACCAAGTAAAATTAATAAATCCGGGTACTGCTCAATATGAGCTGATTCAGCGCAGCGGCAATCTATGTATTCGTGTTTTTCGTAAACACCAGTTAACGCGGCTATCAGAGAAGTTGACACCGGCTATCGAAAAACTGGATGGCAACTTAGACCTACAAAATGAACGGGCTTTAGTCTATAGCATTCATTACACCATAGGGTTTCAGACTATTGAAAATATTTTGAACGAAAGCATCGCGGATTATCCCGATACGGTTTGGTATTATGGCAATGTTTACGACCCTAAAGATGGTGAGACACCTTTGAACTGGTGGTTAGAAATGGACTCTCAAGACTAAAATAAAACTTAATGGGTATATTTATGATTATTGTAGTATCACCAGCCAAATCTCTGGACTTCGATTCCCCTGCTAAGACTAAGAAAACTAGTGAGGTCGAGTTTCTTAACGATTCTAAGGAATTAATGAAGGGGCTCAAAAAATATCAGCCCGAGCAGCTCTCAGAATTGATGCACATGAGTGATGCATTAGGGGAGTTGAATTTTGCCCGCAATGCAAACTGGAAGGCGCCTTTTACGCCAGAAAATGCCAAACAAGCTATCTTTGCATTTCGAGGGGATGTCTACCAAGGCATGAAAGCTGAAGATTATTCGGTAGCAGAGTTGAATTTTGCCCAAAAGCATTTACGGATTTTATCCGGTCTCTATGGCCTATTAAAACCGCTAGATCTTATTCAGCCCTATAGACTTGAGATGGGCAGCAAATTTGCTAACGAGCGCGGGAAGAATTTATACGAATTCTGGGGCTCAAAAATTACTGACAACATAAATTCAGAGCTTGCCCCCTTGAAGACAAAATTACTCATCAATCTCGCCTCAAATGAATACTTTAGTGCTGTCCAAACCAAAAAACTTGAAGCCGAAGTGGTCACACCGGTTTTTAAGGACTGGTCTAATGGCAAATATAAGATCATTAGCTTTTTCGCCAAGAAAGCCCGAGGCGAGATGGTCACTTACATTGTTAACAATCGCATAGAATCAGCTGGTGAGTTGCTGGATTTCCAAGTTAACGGATACCGCTATAGCGAAGCCGATTCTACAGTTGCTAAACCAGTTTTTCTTCGCAAACAAGACTAAAGGTTTTGCCACTATGATCGAAGAGTTCCCTTATAGCCAAGCAAGTGAAAATAATAAACAGGCTATTCTTGATGTCTTCGAACAAAAACTTCAGGGCAAAAGCTCAGTTTTAGAAATAGGCGGGGGCACCGGACAACATGCAGTATTTTTCGGAGAGAAATTCCCAAATATCTCTTGGCAGTCCACAGATATCGCCGATAATATTACAACGCTTAATCTAAGGATTAATAACGCAGATTTAAAAAACGTTCCGCTAGCATTTACACTCAACGCAGACGACCCACACTGGAATACTGGTAAGTACGATGCCATTTTCACAGCAAATACTCTCCATATAATGTCCAGTAAATCAGTAGAAAAACTGTTTGCAAAACTCAATGAGCATTTGAACGTAAACGGAATAGTTTTAGCTTACGGACCCTTTAAATACGCCGGAGAGTTTACGACTGATAGCAATGCCAGTTTCGATCTTTGGTTGAAGGAGAGAAATTCTAATAGCGGCGTTAGGGACTTTGAAAAAGTTGATGAATTGGCCAAGAACGCAGGCCTAAATTTATTAGAGGACAATTCTATGCCTGCATGTAATCAATTACTGGTTTGGACTAAGCCCAAGTAATCCCATCATCAATTCTTCGCTTAACTGTAAAGACACTGTTGGTTAAAAACACTGTTGGCTAAAGCCACCGACACTCAGTATACAAAGAGCTAAGCGCCGGTTTATCAAAACGTCGTTGAAAAATATAAAAATTCCCAACGCTTATATCAGTAGCTTTATTTGTATTCTTCGTAAGCCGCTCTAACCCATCTCTCAGTGCCAGCGCCTGGCGCGGCGAAACCTTCAACCACATCCGAAGCCACAACTTGGTCAGCAGATTGGCCTTGAGCTATCGCCGCTTGAAGACGCTCTCGAATAGTCACCAACATGGACCGGTACTCCAATAGATCTGATCGCTTAGCCAGCTGACCATGCCCAGGAATAATAATTGTATCGTCATCAATCAACCCCGCAATCTCCCACAGTGAATCTATCATGCCACTCGTAGTTCCTCCGTTTGGCTGGTCGATAAACGGCAACCCATAACGGACAAACATGTCGCCAGTATGAAGTACATTTGACTCTCGAAAATAGACCTGAGCATCGCCGTCAGTATGACCGGGACCTGTGTAGACAATTTCAATAGTATTGCCATTAAAATAGAATTTCATAGCATCCATAAATGTTATTTTTGGTAGCCCGCTAGCATCGTAAGCCTCCTGCTCTCTGCCATTTAATGACACTACCTGATCTGTTTCCATTCGGTGACGGCTGTTATCTTGAGCAACTATGTACGCACCTGCTTTGCCGAAGTTCTCATTTCCATCGCTGTGATCATAATGCCAATGGGAATTGACGACGAAATCAACTGGCTTATCGGTTAGGGCCGCGATGGCCTCAACTATTTTTCCCGTAAGAGGGGCGAATTGGTCATCAACAATAAAAGTACCATCATCACCTATCGATACCCCAATGTTACCTCCGCTTCCTTGAAGCATATAGATATTATCGGTCACTGGAATCGTAGTGATATTAACCTGACTAAAGTCTTGTGCAAAAACGCTAGTAGACGCCAACACTGCGCCTAATAGACCAACGGTTATTCTTTTCATTTTTATTCTTCCTAGGTTTTAGATTCTTTGAAAATTTTGAGTTTTAATTTTCTTGGTAATTTCTGAATTCTAGCCTTCGTTAATACCCTGTCCAGATAGTTCTTTTCCCAATTCACTTCCGTGGGTAGAGCTGTGTGGCATGTTAAATCTTAAAAATACTAAAAACCCGTAGCGTAAGTGCTTCAGTGCTTTTTCCGAAGTTTTTATAGGTGACTCATCCTAAATATTCAATTTAAATAGCGGGTTCAAGCGCAAAGTGCCATGAGTCATATTATTTCAATCTACAGGTTAGTCACTAAAAATCCCAAATTCCTAGCGAGGAATCAATACCACTGACAGCCTTGAAACAAGTCATCGGGGCTTTATCCCAACATCCTTAAAACCTGACATTATTGAACTCTTTGCTCATCGCTAGTGGTTGGATATTATCTTGATCATATTCTATTTGGTGATAGTGTATATTGATACACTATTTAATTTTCTGGAGACGCCATGAATTCGCCTATTGTCATTACCGGTATGGGTATCATCAGTCCACTAGGGTGCGGCGTCAAGCCTGTTTGGAGCCGACTTCTAGCTGGCACATCCGGTATTGATCTTATCAGTAGATTTGATCTTGAAGACGTTCCAATTAAAATTGCTGGATTAGTACCAGACATTGAGCAGGACCCTGTGGCAGGCTTTGACTCTGCCAAAGTTGTCCCACCGAAGGATCTTAAAAAACTAGACCTGTTCACTGTTTACGCCTTTGCAGCGGCCCAAGAGGCCCTAGAACAGGCTAATTGGTTCCCTGAATCTGAACATGACCAACTCTCCACCGCGACTATTATTGCCACAGGTGTTGGCGGTTTATCGACCATATCTAACGCTCAAAAAACCCTAGACTCACGGGGATTTAAGCGTCTTTCACCGTTTACGGCACCGGCATTCCTCGCCAATATGGCAGCTGGCAATCTTTCCATTAAATATGGCTTCAGAGGGCCGCTAGGCTGCCCTGTAACAGCCTGTGCCGCTAGCCTGCAAGCAATCGGGGACGGTATGCGACTGATTCGCAGTGGTGAAGCCGAGGTTGCTCTAGTAGGCGGTTCTGAGGCCTGCGTTAACCCACTCTCACTGGGGAGTTTTAATGCCCTCAAAGCCCTATCACCTGAAGCTGAGAACCCTCAGCAAGCATCTCGACCCTTTGATCAAGCTAGAAACGGTTTTGTAATGGGTGAAGGTGCCGGACTGATGGTAATTGAAACGCTTGAACACGCTCTGGCCCGGGGCGCAACGCCCTTAGCTGTTTTAAGCGGCTATGGCACTAGCTCCGATGCCTATCACATAACCTCAGGCAGACCTGATGGCCAAGGCGCTGCTGCCGCCGTACATAGAGCCCTTAAAATGGCTGATATGAACGCCAATGATATCGATTACATTAACGCTCATGCAACCTCGACTCCGGTGGGTGACGGCGCTGAGATCACATCTTTGCGCAATGTTTTTGGAGCAGGTTTGGCCTGCATTCCTATCTCATCAACTAAATCTGCGACGGGTCATCTATTAGGCGCCGCCGGCGGTATTGAGAGTATATTTTCAGCGCTAGCGGTCATTGAAGATAGATTGCCAGCAACCCTTAACCTGGACAACCCGGACGAATCGATGGCAGATCTGGACCTTGTACCAAACCAAACCCGCGAAACGAAAAATAACCATACCCTTTGCAACGGATTTGGTTTCGGCGGAGTTAATGCGGCGCTTATTGTTAGTAAAATATAAAAACCACCGATGGCACTGCGATATGCCCAGAAAAACATAAGATAAAAATACGCTGAACAAAATAAAGGAGGTGAAGAAAGTGAGCTGGGAATTAAGCAGTCCTTAAGGTAGAGATCCAAGACAAAAGCACAATACAGAGCTGACTGGAGAGCGAGGTAAAAAGCCCGTTAAGAAACCGGCCAGTAAGTTAGGTGAACAGTAAAAAATAGAAACCCAGCTCAAAGTAAGACCCCAGCTAATAAACAATTTTTATGGGAAGTATAAGATTTTTACTCCGGGCCACTTTAAATACCACTTATTTCTGAGAACGGTACTTCTGGCACTTTATTTCTGAGAAATTTCTGAGAAATTTTTGCGATGATTTGATCTAATTTTTGCTTATGCCCTGTTTAATTCGGTTTCTTCTTACTTTTTGGTCCGACTTATTATCGTTCCTTTTTATTTCAGGCCTTACTTATTTGTAGGTTTATTTTTATCACTTTAGTACTTACGCCCTACTCTTTATGGGCCTATTTATGCAAATAGGCTCTAGTTCCTAGTTTTGGTTAACCCTGATCAATAAGAGCGAATTAAAATAATGTCCGCCGAGACTCTAAATCAAAAGCCCAAGTTTAAGCACCGCATTGCAAACAAAGATGATGTCACTGCTATTATCGAGTTAATGCAAATCTCAATCACCGAAAATATGAAAGCCTACTTGTCACCCGGTGAAATCGAAGCGGCTAAAGAGACCATGGGAGTCGATCGAACTCTAATCGAGGATAGTAGCTATTTTCTGATCGAAGCGATGGTGAATCAGCAAAATATTTTGGTAGGCTGCGGAGGCTGGGGTAAACGTAAGACACTCTATGGCGGCGACCATACCAAAGGCCGCGATGATCGCTTGAGTGACCCGTCAGCTGATGCCGCTCGCATCAGAGCTATGTATACCCACCCTGACTGGACAAGATTAGGCATCGGATCGTTATTATTAGAGTTGGGTGAAAATGCAGCACGCAAAGCCGGATTTAAAATAATCGAATTGGGATCAACTGTGGCTGGAGAGGCTTTATACGTAGCACGGGGTTATGTAGAGACGCACAGACATAGCACTAGCGCGAATAATGGATCAATGAGTTTAATTATAACAATGGAAAAGACGCTGTGAAGACTATCCAGTTTTACTTAGCTCGAAAATCTGCAACCACTTCTCCTACTATAATCATTGCTTACTCATGATCTGGGGCTCTTCAAATTTCGTCTATAGCCTACCCTTCCCACAGCTTTAGACTCTCTAGAGACAATAATTTGTCGCAATACGCTTTAGCCGTATGACTAATCGGCAAATCGGATGTTCTCACTCTGAACGCTACTGGTGCGAGAGAGCATCCACTGCAGAAAATTCGGTGTCCGTGAGAAATAGGCCGGCAAACTTAGTAATTTCTGCGCTTCAAACGTCATCTAAACGATTAACGTCAGCCATCAACTCAACTGGTTTTTTAAAAGGCTGTACCCGTACCCCAACATTCATACCGCAAACATTTCTCAGGGCCGAAAAACTCGAGTGCAACTCGCAGGCAACACATCGAGCCCAAGTTCTAGTATTAACCTCTCGAGGCCAACCTCTTTCATCATGCTCTGCAATATATTTACAAATTGCTAACGAATCAAAAACAGCTCTTTCTTCATCTTAAAGACAAGGGACTATCGCGTTAGGTGCGAACTTTTTAAATTCATTAACGTTCATACCGCCAGCAAACTGAGTTAGATTTTCCTCGAAAAGAATCCCTAACTCAGTCAACAGTACTCAGGGCCTCAGAGACCATGAAGACTTGTTTTTGTGTGCGATATAATCTGCCTACAGAGTTAATCAATAACGAAGGTTGATTTTGCCATCGAGAGGCCTTTTTTGGGTTAGCCTAAGCGGTTAACAACACAAATCTTATTGCCTGCTGGGTCTCTTAGATAAGCCAAATAAATCTTACCATTAGCACTTTCACGCAATCCAGGCGGTTCCTCACAAGCTGTACCACCGGAACTTAAGCCCGCCGCATGCCACTTATCACCAGTTTCTGTGTCTTTCACAGCGAAACCGATAGTGCTGCCATTGCCGTTACAAGCTGGCTCGCCATCAATAGGTTTGGATATTGAAAATATACCGCTTTTATCCATCCAAAAAACGCGACCCTTTTCGTCGGTAACTCCGGGGCCGTAGCCTAATGTCCCTAAAATAGAATCGTAAAATGCTTTAGATTTTTCGATGTCATTCGCACCGACCATAATATGACTGTACATCTATCTTCTCCTTTTAAAATTAAACAGTACATCTACAACGCTGATAATCCTGTCTAAGGTTCAGTGTTATCGTTTTCAGATCCCATTCTATATCACTCTAAGAATATGTGGGGGTAATTAATTTGAGCTTTACGTTTCTTACCTTGTCTTACTCATAGATCTTCTCTTTTTTCTGACCGCTATACTTCTCGAGGGATTATTCTTTGCTAGAGCTTTCCTCTATCTTGAACGGCAACAGTGCCTCTGCGCTTTTACGGTAGCTCTCAATGTGTGGGCGCTCCTCATTAAGAAATTTTTTAATCGCATCAGCAAAAGCCGGATGGGCAACCCAGTGATTAGAATGGGTGATGATAGGTTCAAACCCCCGTTGAATCTTGTGTTCACCCTGAGCACCGGAATCAAAGGAGCCTATTCCTTTCTCAATGGCATACTCCTGGCCTTGATAATAACAAGTTTCAAAATGAAGAAACTGATAGTCGGCGGCACTTCCCCAGTAGCGGCCAAACAGTGAATCTTGGTTTTTAAAAAACAATGCAGCGGCGATACTGCGCTCTTCCTGAATAGCATTGATAAGCAAAATCTGCTCTGGCATGCTTTCACCAATTGACCTAAAAAAGTCTTTGGAGAGATACCCCTGTTGGCCTCGCATTAAGTAGGTACTTTGATAAAACAGATAAAAATCTTCCCACTGCTGATCACTAATCTCGGCACCTTCTGTACGCGTGAAGGTGATACCTTGATCTGCTACCTTTTTACGCTCTTTACGAATAGATTTTCGCTTACGTGAATTAAGAACATTAAGGAAGTCATCGAAGCTTTCAAAATTTCTGTTATACCAATGAAACTGTGTGCCTACCCTTGACTGAATGCCTAAGCCGCCAAGAAGTGCATTTTCGGATTCGGTAGGAAATAAAATATGCCATGAGGAGGCGCCAAGTCGCTTTGCCTCATCCTTAATTCTTGTCGTAACAAACTCTAAGAGTTCTCCAATTTTATTTGCAAATTGTTCGCTTACAAAAAAGCGCTTTCCCGATGATGGCGTGAATGGCGCAGAGGTGACAAGCTTAGGATAGTACTCGAGGCCATGGCTTTGATAGGCATTAGCCCAAGACCAGTCAAACACATACTCACCCCAACTGTTATTCTTTAGATACAGTGGCACCACGCAAATTAGCGGGTTTTGAGATGATTCATTTGGCTCTTTCCCCCCTGCATCATAAATAGCGACATGGTATGGGGCCCAGCCTGATTTTTCGTTTGTACATCCGGTCTGTTCTAGCCCATGAAGAAACTCATAGCGTGTAAAGGGGTTTTCAATCCCCACCACACCGTTCCAAGGATTTTGACCAATTTCTTCGATAGATTTTACAAAGTGGAGCTTTAGGTTTTCCATTTACTACTTTTCAAACACCTTTAACATGTAGAGTCTTTATTAACTGCTGCCTGCACTTGGGCCACCTCATTAAAAAAAGTGTCAATTATCACCAAATTGAGTAGCATAGTTTCACTATTTAATCGTTCTTAATTTAGCAGGTACACCGTGGAATCGCCTAATCTGATCCGCCGCATCTCCGACAAACTTGAAACCTTGCGCAAATCTGAAGCCAAGGTTGCTCATTTTGTACTAGGGAATGCTAACGACGTTATTACTATGAGAATAGTTGATCTCGCCGCCCAATCAAGAGTAAGTGAGCCTACGGTAATACGATTTTGCCGGGCTATTGGATTTAATGGTTTCCAAGCCTTTAAGCTACAGCTGGCCCAGCAACTTGGATTAGGAGGGGTTTACACCCAATTCGCAGTTGATGACACCGATACGGTTAAAGACTTGAGAAATAAGGTTTTTGACACAACCGTGGGATCATTACTCACCGTAAGAGATGAAC
The DNA here is from genome assembly GCA_913031035.1 of uncultured Gammaproteobacteria bacterium. Lineage (GTDB taxonomy): Bacteria > Pseudomonadota > Gammaproteobacteria > Pseudomonadales > Pseudohongiellaceae > UBA9145. Next base: position 845 of record CAJWGN010000001.1, on the reverse strand, counting down.
TTGACCCTGATGCTCTGGAAACCGCTATAAACCTTATCAGCAATGGCAGACGTATAGAGTTTTATGGGTTCGGAGCTTCCGGGTCTGTCGCCGCAGATGCGCAACATAAATTCTTTCGATTACAGCTTTCAACCGCCGCTTATACAGACCCTCATATACAACATATGTCGGCGATTTCTCTTAACGAGAAAGATGTGGTGGTGGCGATTTCTCAATCAGGACAAACCCGCGCACTATTGGAAAGTGTCAGTTTAGCGATGAGTGCTGGTGCAACTGTAATAGGCCTCGCTCCTGAAGGAACAGCGCTAACCGAGAAATGCAGTGTGCCTATTTATGTCAACATGAAAGAAGAACACCAGGCCTTTGCACCAGTTTCCTCCCGAATCGCTCATTTGGTCGTTATCGACGTCATTGCGACTGGGGTAGCTTTACATCGCAAGCCTCTTTTAAACGATCATCTTAAAAAACTCAGTAAAAGCCAAAAGGCGTTGCGTACACACGAATCTGATTAGCATTTTTACTCATTCATGTTTATGGCAACCCATTCCTAAGCTTTGTGTGTTTACCCTTTAGTAATCCCACCGTCGTTAAACATTTACATTGGCTAGGCTATTTTGCCAGAAGTTCGATACGCAGTCGGGTGGAAGGCTAAACGAAACCTAGAGCACCGCGTCAGAAAGTGAGTTGAAACCAGGGCTGAAAGACATAATCGAGCAGAGAGTAAAGCGTAGTGCTGACGCCAAAACGAGGGATGAAACCGAAAATAACAACACCGGTAACGTCGATGCAGGTTATGGCTAGGGTTTAGGGTTTAGGGTTTAGGGTTTAGGGTTTAGGGTTTAGGG